>JBPCXI010000025.1:0-14268 GCA_051008895.1 Gammaproteobacteria bacterium
GAGGAAGAATTCACCGCCAGCCAGGTACTCGAGCGCTCGGCGCTGGAAGAATCGCTGAAGGAAGACCTCGAGCGACAGGACTCAGAAGCGACCGAGGACGACGTTAAAAAGCGCAAGATCAGCTGACCCCTCCAACGCAACGTACCGGCGCCAAACTATCGCGTACAAAAAAACCGGCCGAAGCCGGGTTTTTTCGTTTTGAGCGATTGCTGATTAACTCTACGCGAGCCTGCGGTTAAGCAACCTTGCGCCGTGCGAAACCGAGGAGTCCGATCGCCGAGCCGAACAGCCAGACCGCCGCCGGCACCGGAATCTGCGCGAGCGCGAACTCGCCGAGCAGCTGGTGCGCCTTCGCGGTCGGGTGGATACCGTCCCAGAATACGTACTCATCGGGGTTGCCGCATACGCTGCCCGGGCCGCCGACGCCAAGGGTACCGTCGTAGCACGCGGTATCAACATTCGAAATACCGACCGACGCGGGGTTAGCGATGACCGCATTCAGGAAACCGAAGGTGTCGACATCGAAAATCGTGATACCCGCCAGCGTCGCACGCGCGTCGGCGATTTCCGACGCGATGCCGGCGTTGACGAATTGGGACGCGGCAGTGGCCTGCATCTGTGCGGCGGGGCCGAAACCAATCGCCTCTGGTGTCAGGCCGATGTCCGGCAGATTTGGAACCAGGAAATTCCGCGCGCCGGCTGCGTACAGCGTGTCGATAATCGAGCCGATATTGCCAGCCGTCCCAGAAACTACGCCGGCTCGGATGTCGTTGCCGCCACCAAACACGACGTACAAGCCGTTCGGGTCGGCGACGCCGCCGACGGCGGGCAGGTACAGGCCATTGACCTGGTCGACCAAGCTTGGGCTCGCCTGCGGCGGGACCGGCAATCCCGTTGGTGCGCCGCCGAACGCGAAGTTCGTGCCACCGCCGCTGACCGGTGCGGCCGAAAGGCCGAGGCCGCTGGCCAGCGTCTCGACCCAAACCGGGCCATTCGAGAAGCGACCATTGTCGTAAGGCGCGATGGGAATGCCGTTATTGATAAATACGTTGCCGGTGTCAGACAGGCTGTCACCGAACACGTACAAGTTCGAAAACGCGTTCGCGCGGCCGGCGAACAGCGCCAGCGCGGTGATCAGCAGCAAAGTCGCCAGACCGAGCTGCTTGCGCGCGCCGATACGACGCGCCTCCAGAACGTTGGAAGTCCTCATTAGGTGTCCCCTTATTGCGACGCGGAGCGCCGCTTTAACACTGTCATTAATAATTGTTGAGAAGACCGCCCGAGGTTGCGCCATCGGGGAGGTCGGTAAGAGGGTAATAAGACTTACGGAACTGAAAGTCAAAACGGGCCGTTATGACAATCGATCTGCCTATATGAAACAGTGATTTACACCAGCTTACTGATACGGGTTCTTATCTTCTGGTAAATCCGCCGCGCAGAGCAATCTGACAGCTTCCTGACGAATTTTCCGCGTCAGATTAATCGTCTTCGGGCTCGGATTCGACCGCGATGCGCTCGACGCGATCGACCTTGCGCCAGCCCCGGGGCAGCATCATGCCGCGCCGGCCGCGATTACCGTCGTAGTGGCCGAGGTCCTCCCACTTCAACGTCATCGTGCGCTTGCCGCTGACCAGTTCGATGCCCTCGTCCGGGCCGATCACGCAGATCGCGATCATGCGCTCCTGCCCGGCCTTGTACTTCGGCCCCGGTATTCCGAGGATCTTGTTGCCCTTGCCGCGCGCCATCTCGGGCAACTCGTCCGCCGGGAATACGAGCAACCTGCCGATCGAGCTGAAAGCGGCAACCCATGCCTCGTCGGGAAACTCGCTGCCGGGAAACGGCATCGGCGTCACGACGTCTCCGCCGCCCGGCACCCGCAGGCATGCCTTGCCGGCTTTCGCGCGGGAGTACAGCTCGCCCAGCGGCACGAAGAACCCGTAGCCCGCGTCGGAGGCGACGAGCCAGCGAGTTTCCGGATCGCCGGCCATCACGCCGCGGAACGCCGCACCGTCGGCCGGCTTCAGGCGGCCGGACAGCGGCTCGCCCTGGCCGCGAGCGGACGGCAGAGAATGCGCGGGCACGCTGTAGGCGCGGCCGCTCGAGTCGAGAAACACGGCCTGCTGATTGCTCTTGCCGCGCGCGGCACACAAAAAGCCGTCGCCGGACTTGTAGTTCAGTGACGACGGATCCAGGTCGTGCCCTTTCGCGGCGCGCGCCCAGCCGCGCTCCGACAGCACGACGGTGACCGGCTCGCTCGATATCAGGTCTTCCTCGGACATCGCCTGCGCTGCCGCGCGTTCGACGATCAGCGTGCGCCGCTCATCGCCGTGCTCTTCTGCCACCGCGAGCAGCTCCGTGCGAATCAACTTCGTCAGCTTGACCTTGCTGCGCAGGGTCTTCTCGAGGTCGTCGCGCTCGGTCGTCAGCGCCGCCTGCTCATCGCGGATCTTGATCTCCTCGAGCTTGGCGAGCTGACGCAGGCGGATGTTCAATATGTCTTCCGCCTGGATGTCGCTGAGCTTGAAGCGTTTCATCAGCACCTGCTTCGGCTTGTCCTCGGTCCGGATGATCTTGATGATCTTGTCGATGCTCAGATACGCGATCAGGCGCCCGTCGAGGATATGCAGGCGTTCCTTGACGCGGTCGAGTCGGTAGCGCAACCGGCGCTTGACCGTATCCGTCCGGAACTGCAGCCACTCCTGCAGCGCTTCCTTCAGATTCTTGACCGCCGGCCGACCGTCGAGGCCGATCACGTTCAGGTTCACGCGCAGCGTGCGCTCGAGATCCGTCGTCGCGAACAGATGCGCCATCAGTTGCTCGGCATCGACGCGGTTCGAGCGCGGCACGATCACCAGGCGTATCGGATTCTCGTGATCGGACTCGTCGCGCAGGTCCGCGACCAGCGGTAGTTTCTTCGCCTGCATCTGCCCGGCGATCTGCTCGAGGATCTTGCTGCCGGACGCCTGGTACGGGAGGCTCGTGATCACCACTTCGCCGTCCTCGATCTCGTACGTCGCGCGCGCGCGCAACGTGCCGTTGCCGGTCTTGTAGATCTCGATCAACTCGTCACGCGGCGTCACGATCTCGCCGCCGGTCGGGTAGTCGGGTCCCTTGACGTGCTTGCACAAGCCTTTAACCGTCGTCGTCGGCGCGTCGAGCAACCGAATCAGCGCCGATGCGACCTCGCGTATGTTGTGCGGCGGGATGTCCGTCGACATGCCGACCGCGATGCCCATCGTGCCGTTGAGCAAGAGATTCGGCAGCCGCGCCGGCAGCATCAGCGGCTCTTCCAGCGTGCCGTCGAAATTCGGCCCCCAGTCGACCGTGCCCTGGCCAAGCTCGGCGAGCAGCACGTCGGCATACGGCGCCAGGCGGCTCTCGGTGTAGCGCATGGCCGCGAACGACTTCGGGTCGTCGGGCGAACCCCAGTTGCCCTGCCCGTCGATGATCGGGTAGCGATACGAAAACGGCTGCGCCATGTTGACCATGGCCTCGTAACACGCGGTGTCCCCGTGCGGGTGGAACTTGCCGATCACGTCGCCGACGGTGCGCGCGGACTTCTTGGGCTTCGCGCCGGCGGCCAGACCGAGCTCGCTCATCGCATAGACGATGCGTCGCTGGACGGGCTTCAGGCCGTCGCCGATGTGCGGCAGCGCGCGATCCAGGATCACGTACATCGAGTAATCGAGATACGCTTTCTCAGTGAATTCCTTCAGCGCGACCTGCTCGATGCCTTCGAAATCGAGCTGATTCTGCACGGTCATGTCGTTGTTCCTCTAGCGTGTCGCGTCCGGCCGGACGCCAGACTCAAACGTCGGCCAGGTTGCCGTTGGCTTGCAGCCACTGTTTACGATCCTTCGCGCGCTTCTTGGCGAGCAGCATGTCGAGCATCTGCTCGGTCTTGTCCTTCGCCTCGACCGTGAGTTGCACGAGCCGCCGCGTCTCGGCCGCCATCGTGGTTTCGCGCAGCTGCGCCGGATTCATCTCGCCGAGCCCCTTGAAGCGCGTGACACTGACCTTGCCCTTCAGTTTCTCCGCGTTGATCCGATCCAGCACGCCCTCGCGCTCGCTGTCGTCGAGCGCGTAAAACACTTCCTTGCCGACGTCGATCCGATACAGCGGCGGCATCGCGACGAAAACGTGGCCGGCGCGAACGAGCGCGGGAAAGTGTCGCGCGAACAACGCGCAGATCAGCGTGGCGATATGCAGGCCGTCGGAATCTGCATCCGCGAGGATGCACACCTTGTGATAGCGCAGACCGCTAAGGTCTTCGTCTCCCGGGTCGATGCCGAGAGCCATGCTGATGTTGTGCACTTCCTGTGAGCCGAGCAGCTCGCCCTGATCGACTTCCCACGTGTTCATGATCTTGCCGCGCAGGGGCAGGATCGCCTGAATCTCCCGGTCGCGCGCCTGCTTCGCGGAGCCGCCGGCCGAGTCGCCCTCCACCAGAAACAGCTCGCTGCGCTCCGGCTCGGCGCAAGTGCAGTCGGCCAGCTTGCCGGGCAACGCAGGTCCGGCCGTGACTTTCTTGCGCACGACTTTCTTGCTCGCCTTGACCCGAGTCTGTGCGGCCGCGATCGCCAATTGCGCAATCTGATCGCCGGCTTCCGGATGCTGGTTCAGCCAGAGTCCGAACGCGTCCTTGACGATGCCGGAGACGAACGCCGCACATTCCCGCGACGACAGGCGCTCCTTGGTCTGCCCGGAGAACTGCGGGTCTTCGATCTTCACCGACAGGACGAAGCTGACGCCGTCCCAGACGTCTTCGGGCGCGATGCGCAGGCCGCGTGGCACGAGATTGCGAAACTCGCAGAATTCGCGCACGGCCTCGGTCAATCCGGCCCGGAAGCCGTTGACGTGCGTCCCGCCCTGCGGCGTCGGCACCAGGTTGACGTATGACTCCGTCACGGACTGACCGCCGTCGGGCACCCACACGACAGACCAGTCGACCTCCTCTCGCGCGCCCTGGATGCTGCCGCCGAACGGTTCCTCGGGCAGTGTGGCGACGTCGCCGAGTTCCTCGATCAGATACTGTTCGAGGCCGCCTTCATACTGCCACTCGAATTTCTTCTTCGGCTTCTCGACCTGAAACGTGATCTTTAAACCGGGGCACAGCACGGCTTTGGCCCGGAGCACGTGCTGCAGCTCCCTGACCGACACCTTGCTCGAATCGAAATACTTCGGGTCCGGCCAGAACCGGATGGTCGTGCCGGTGTTGCGCGCGCCGACTTTGCCGACCACCTCCAGCTTGCCGACCTTTTTCCCGCCCTTGAAGCTCAGGTTGTATTCCTTCGCATCACGGCGGATCCAGACTTCGAGGTTCTTCGACAACGCATTCACGACCGACACGCCGACGCCGTGCAGGCCGCCGGCATATTGGTAGTTCTTGCCCGAGAACTTGCCGCCCGCATGCAGGCGCGTGAGTATCAGCTCGACGCCGGGGATCTTTTCCTTCGGGTGCTTGTCGACCGGCATGCCGCGCCCGTCGTCACTGACTTCCAGCGACCCGTCGGCGTGCAGCTTGACGTCGATGCGCCGGCAATGACCCGCGATCGCCTCGTCGACGCTGTTGTCGACGACCTCATGGGCCAGGTGATTCGGCCGGCTGGTGTCCGTGTACATGCCGGGACGCCGGCGCACGGGGTCCAGCCCACTCAGAACCTCGATATCCGAGGCGTCGTAAGACTTGCTCATTCGAAACCCAACAGCAACGCGAAACTCAACAACAATAGTCGCGCGTCACCCAAAACGCGCGGAATGCGCGAATGGTAAGGCAACGGAGGCGTTTAGGCGAGATCTGCGAGCAGCGCTTGTCGAATCGGGTCCGGCAGCTCGACCGAGGCGGAATACTCGGGATGACTGACTCCGACCTGCAATTCGGCGCCATTTTTCAGCGCGTCGCCCACGGACGGCGGCAGCTCGAAGCGCAGGAAGTGAACCGATGAGGTCTTGTTGTCGCGCGTACGGTCCAGGTCCTCGTCCGCGATCGCCTTCACGTCGTCGTGTCCGGCGGCCCGCACCCAGACCTCGTCCTCGATGCCGACCAGGCGCTCGAGCGCAACGCGCCGCTGCTCGGGATCCGGGTACTCGATCATCATCGTCACTTTCCAGTTCGATCCGTCCGGTATCAGCGGGTTGTATGCCGCGAGTTCCTCCGCAATGCCCGCCGGCTCGAAAATGCGCTCGATGCGCAGCATTTCCTGGACCTGGTACTGAATCGTCAGCCGATCCTCGAACAGCAACACAACGTGATCACCGAGCGGGACCCGCCGGTTGCGCTTATGCGCCATCACGCGCGCGCGAAACTCCGGCCGCTGTCGCGCGTAGGCTTCGAGCGTCTGCAGGTCTTCGGGTATCAGTTTGTCCATGGCCGCCGGGCTCAGATGCCGTACGCGCGTCGGAGCAGCGTCATCGGATGTTCTGCCGCCACGCCGTCCACGCCGCCCGCGATTTGCTCGCCGGCCATCGGGCAATCACTCGTGAACGCGTCCGCATCGGCCTGCTCGACGCGCCGCATCACCGGTCGCGCGATCTTCAAAGACGCATCGCGAAATTTCGACTTCACGCCGTACGTACCGTCGTGCCCGGAGCAGCGCTCGATCGCATCGACACTCGTGTCGGGCACGAGTTCGAGCACCTGCTTCGTCTTCATGCCGATATTTTGCACGCGCAGGTGGCACGGCACCTGGTATGAAACCTTGCCGAGCGACTGCGCGAAGCTGTCATGCATATGGCCGGCCTTGTGCCGGCGATACAGGTAATCGAACGGATCGAAAAACGCCGCGGCAACGCGCTGCACGCCCTCGTCATCCGGAAACATCAGCGGCAACTCCTGCTTGAACATCAGCACGCAGGACGGCACCGGCGCGACGATATCGTAGCCCTGCTCGACCCAGTGCAACAGCTCGGGCAGGTTCTTGTCCTTCGCTTTCGCAACGGCGTCGAGATCGCCGAGCTCCAGCTTCGGCATTCCGCAGCAGCGCTCCGTCCGCGTCAGTTCGACGTCGATACCGTTATGTTCGTACACCGCGACGAGGTCCTCGCAGACTTCCGGTACGTTGCGATCGCCGTAGCACGTCGTGAACAACACGACCCGCCCTTGCGTGCCGCCGGCCGCTGTCGGCTCCTGCGCCCCACCGCTGCTGCGCCCGGACAAATGCTTCGACAGTCGCTTATGCGCCGTTCGGCTGTGATATTTCGGCACCGGCGCATCGCGCGCAACGCCCAGGGTCTTCTCGAGCAGGGCGCGACCGACGCCACTCCGATTACTCGCGTTGACGACGTCGGCGACGACAGGAATCCCGGCCAGGCGCCCAACCGTATCCGTGCTCGCGAGCACCTGCTGCGCGCGCGTGACACCGTGCTCTTTGAAGCGCTGCGCCTTGGCCCGCAACATCAGGTGCGGGAAGTCGACGTTCCACTCATGCGGCGGTACGTAGGGACACTTCGACATGTAACACATGTCGCACAGGTAGCAGTGGTCGACGACGTCCCAATACACGGGTTTGGGTACCGCGTCGACCTCGCCCGTATCCGACTCGTCGACTGCGTCGAACAGCGTCGGAAACGCATTGCACAGGTTGAAGCACCGGCGACAACCGTGGCAAATGTCGAAAACACGCTCGAGCTCGGCGAACAGCGACTTTTCATCATAGAAGTCATCGCTGCGCCAATCGATGGGATGACGCGTCGGAGCCTCGAGGCTCCCCTCGCGCGGTCGGTCGTCACTCATCTAAGAATCCCGGCCGTCGGCGGCGATCGCCGTGACGGCGGCTGCCTAATTGTCGAGGGTATCTAGCGCCTTCTGAAAGCGGTTCGCATGCGAGCGCTCGGCTTTGCCCAGCGTCTCGAACCAGTCAGCGATCTCGTCGAAGCCTTCGTCGCGGGCCGTCTTGGCCATGCCCGGATACATATCGGTGTACTCGTGCGTCTCGCCGGCAATCGCCGCCTTGAGGTTGTCACCGGTAGCGCCGATCGGCAAACCGGTCGCCGGATCGCCGACGGACTCGAGATATTCAAGATGACCGTGAGCGTGACCGGTCTCACCTTCCGCCGTCGAACGGAAAACGGTCGCGACGTCGTTATAACCCTCGACGTCGGCCTTGGCCGCGAAATAAAGGTAGCGTCGATTTGCTTGCGACTCACCGGCGAATGCGTCCTTGAGATTCTGTTCTGTGCTGCTGCCTTTGAGATCCACGGCTGTTCTCCTTCGTTCTTGGGCGTTACTGTCCGGTCGGACTGCGGGATTAGACTGTGTCTAAGAAATATAGATGCGCCAGTATACAGTGTCAACCGCGCGCCGCGTCGCAATTGACCGTACGTTCGCACGTGTGACAGGCTAGCGCCCTTCGTAAGTCGCCGGAAACGCAAACGTGGGCACGACCAAAAAATCGCCGAACCTGGAAAAAGCCATGGGTGAGCTCGAGCAGATCGTCGAGCAACTCGAGGAAGGGGAACTCACGCTCGAGAAATCACTAGCGCAGTTCGAAAAAGGCGTGAAACTCAGCCGCGAATGCCAGCAAGCGCTGACGGACGCGGAACAAAAAGTGCAGATCCTGCTCGGCGACAAACTCGAAGACGCCGACGAACTCGACTGATCAGGCGTGCGCGCCTAGGTCCCAAGCAGAAGCTGCTGCAACAGCAGCAGATCGCTGATATCGATATCTCCATCGTCGTCCAGATCGCCGATCATGCGCACCGATACGATAACCTGGACGGTTGGCGCCAGCGCCGGGATGCCGCCGGCACTATCGGTAACCGTCGCCGTAATCGTGTGCGTGCCGATACTCAGCGCAACGGGTAATGTCGCACCCGTGCCTAACTCGCCGTCCAGGTCCGAAACCCAGCGCACGCCGGCGGACACATCGCCGTCTTCGTTATCCGCAGCGGTGGCCATGAAATTCACCGCCTCACCGGGCCCGGCCGCATAACCGCTGGCCGGCGACAGTATCGTCACCTGCGGGGCGGCATCGACCGGATTCGTCCCGCCGCTGTATTCCTGCGCGTTCGTGACGGTGTCCCCGTCATCGTCGGCGCCGGGATCGCTGACCCCGAACGTCGCTTCCCAAACGTCGGGCAGCCCGTCCGTATCAGAATCCTGCTGCACGATGACCAGCGACGTCGGCGCGACCAACGGCGAATGGCCATTACTGTCGACGACCGTGGCCGTTATGAGGTGCGCGCCGAGCGACAGGCTGACCGGCAGCGACGGTCCGGACCCCAATGCACCGTCCAGGTCAGAGGTCCACTGGATCGATCCACTGATGTCACCGTCTTCAACATCAAGCGCGGTCCCTGCCAGCGTAATCGCGGCCCCGTCGACAAACGCCGTGCCGTTGGTCGGGGCGCTGATCGAGACGGTCGGTCCATTGAAGACCGTCACGGCGGCAGTGCCAAAGCCGGTGAGTCCGGACGAATCCGTCGCGCTGGCGGTAATGACATGCGCACCGACCGACAGCTGTGCCGGCATTGTCAGAACGCCGTCGATATCCGAGGACCACGTAATTTGGCCGCTGATATCGCCTTCTTCCGGATCGACGGCCGTCGCGGCCAGGTTCAGCGGAAGCGATTCTGAAGAAATCATGCCGGGCTGTGGCGAACCGATCGTCACGTCGGGCGGGCTGCCGGACACGAATATGAGCTGATAACCAGCGGTCGCGCCTCCGCTCCCATCGGGGTTCGCCGTCCAATCCGGTGATTCGATCGTCAGCGTCGTGCCGTCCCAGCTGATCTCGTTCGCAGCGTAGTCGCCGCCCTGGAGTTGCGGCCCGAGAGCAACATCGTCGCCACCAATAACCCGTGTCCCGGGTTCTGCGACGTAGTCCGTCGTGGTCTCGTTGATAAGGTTCGACCCATAGTCGGAGTTCGCGCACAGGAAACGTCCGATGGTCGCTCCGTGCACGCCCTCGACACAGTCGAAGTTCGAGTACGACATACTGCCGGTGGCGAGGTCCCAGGCGGCATTATTCAGCACGTGCTCGAAGGTCAATGTGCCCGACGGCCCGCCTGTGAAGTAAGGCAGCGACAGCGTGCCGGTGTCCATCGTGACGGTGTCGAGCCCGGTATCGTAGGTAGCGCTCACCAACCCCGCGGGCGCGGCCTCCTCGACCCCGGCGGGCGTGCCGAGACGGGCGAGTGCCAATCCAACCGGTTGTGGGTTCGGCGCCAGCACGGCGAACGTCAGTCGGTAGCCGGCAAGTCCGGGGCTCGCGGTCCACGCGGCCGTTTCGGCAACCAACGTCGATCCATCCCAGCTTGTTTGCAGCGCCGTGTAGTCGTCAGCCTGCTGCTGCGGGCCAATGGCGCTGTCGTCGCCGCCGACGACGCGCGTGCCCGGAACCACCGAGTAATCGGTCGTCGACTCATTGACCGCATTCACGCCGTATTCGGTTCCGGCGCACAGGAACTCGCTGATGCCAGCGCCTTGTGTACCTTCTGCGCAGTCAAATCCGGATACGCCGACCGTTCCTGCATCCAGGTCCCACACAACGTCCGACAGCACGTGGTCGAACAGCTCGTTACCGGGATTCGGATCAATGTCGTATTGCAGGGTCAGCGGACCCGGATCCATCGCGACAATCTGGCTGTCGACGTTATAGAAGCCACGCGTATACCCGGCGGGCGTCGCTGTTACCGTCCCGGCAGGCGCGCCACGTTCGACCTGGACCAGCTCCATGCGCAGATCATTCGGTACCTCGTAGGTCGTATACCGGCAGTTGTTCTGCGACGAATTATAGAAGCCGATTTTACCGCTGCTATAAACCGTGTCGTTGATAACCCAGTCGGCAAGAACGGTGCCGCCATCGGTGACCACAAACCTGAAACCGGTGGGAAGGAACGTGACCGAATAATCGTAAGTCGTGTTCGCAAACCACTCGGTATTGTTCTCGGCGAGGATCACCGAGTTGGGCGTATCGAAATGACCCTCGAGATCGTCCTCGTTAAGCGTGCCGCCCGGCGGTACGGCGATTCTTCGAATATGCATCCCTTTGCTCGCCGGGGCTGAGCAACAGGTGGTACTGCCGCCTTTTTTCCACTGAAATAAATAGAGATGCTCAGGATCCTGGTAACCGAACACGAGGCCGATCTGATCATTGTCAGTTGTCGACAATAATCCCAACGTACCGCTGAATCCCGGGCTAACTGCGTGCGTAATCGTGTAGTCGCTGAGCAATATGGATGACCAGGCGCCCGGATGCCCCTGCCCGGCCATCGTCGTGCCGTTGGAATTTCCGGTCACGGCGTCGTACAGGCTCCAGGAGACATTGTTGTTGCCGCCGATGCCGTTACCGTATTCGTACACCTCCCAGTTCGTGAGGTCCGCAAAGACCGCAGCGCCGGCGCTGGAACATAACGTTGTAAGCAGGAAAAAAGCCTGCGCCGCCGATCGAATCCTAGTCAGGATTCTCGCCTCATGTGCTCGATCCGAATTTGGTTTATCGCAGTGAGTCAAGCTAATCGCCTCTATCCTGACGGTCGCGGCAAAATTGCCCGGGGTTCGTTGGTCGACGTTGACGAGCGCTACGCTACGCTTTCGTGATCGACCTCCTTGTCGTTCATATTTCAGATCTGAGGCGGCTTCGTGTGCGCTGTGGCGCGGTGCTGCCCTGTCCGAATTCGATATCGCAACGTTCGGGATGGTGTGTGGTATTCGGTCAATCGTTCCCGCGACGACAAAAATTACCTTAATTATCAGTTATTAGTGGGTAGACCGAACCATATCCAAGCTACTGCGCGAGTACTCTAGCAGATTTGATGAAATTGCCACAACAACTGGTTCACAAAGTTGAACTTTTGCTAACCAGCGGGCGAGATTAGCGACGGCGGGCACGTTACTTATTGTCGGCGGATTGCGCGAATGCGCGCGCGACGATCACGATCGGGACTGGTCGTCCTGTGTCCCCTGCAGGCGCAGTATCAGCGAACGCAGAAAAACCTTATTGAAGCGCAGCTGGCACTCGGTCGATGCCTGCTCCAGCAGCGTCGAACTCACACTCAATACCGTAACCGCATCGTCTGCGGCCGTCACGGTCGTCGTCAGCTTCGCATCGGAGATGTAGCTGGCCTCGCCGAAGCACTCGCCGGCTTCGAGGCCGCCGACAACCCTGCCGTCCGCCTCCACATTCACGCGGCCCTGCACGATGACGTAAAAGCGATCCTCGATCTCGCCTTCACGCACGATCGCATCGCCGCGCCGATATTCGTTCCATTCGCTCGCGCGCAGCAATTCCCAGATCTCCTTCTGTGAGAAATCATGGAAGAAGCCGAGCCGGCGCAGGATATCGAAGTGTTCCTGCTTGTCGATGTTTCCGACCTGATCGCGCAGGCTCTGGAATACGCGCGTCAGACATGCTGCCACCTCGCCCCCGTCCGTGTAGCGATTCGCCGGGTCCTTTTGCAGCATCTTGGCGACGATGTCCTCGAGCTCCTCGGGCACATCAGCGCACAGCGTGTGCACGGGCGGCGCGGTCGCGTAGATGATCTGGTTCAGCAGGCGTGTCAGCGTGCTCGCACGAAACGGACGAAAGCCAGTCAGCAGCTCATACAACACGGCGCCGAGTGAATACAGGTCGGACGACTGGGAAATCTCGGCGGACTTGATCTGCTCCGGCGACATGTAACTCGGCGAACCGGCGATGCCCTCGATGCGCGAGATATCCGCGTCCTTCAGAATCGCGATCCCGTAGTCGATGATGCGGACGTCGTTGTCGGTCGTCAGCATGATGTTGCTCGGTTTGATGTCGCGGTGAATCACGCCGCGTTTGTGCGCGTAATTCAGCGCTTTGGCGCACTTGTAGACGATCTTGATGACATCATCGATGCGCAGCAGGTTGTCGGGCCGACAATAGGACTCCAGGGTGCGCGCACCCTGTATGTGCTCCATCACGACGTAGTACTGATCGCTCTCTTCGCCGGCATCGAAGATCGGCAGGATGTTCGGGTGCTGCAACATGCCGACCATGTGCGCCTCGTTGAAGAACATCTTGCGGGCAATTTTTGCGCGCTGCGGATCCTCGGTGGCCTCGACGTCGTAAACCTTGATCGCGACGTCACGCCCGAAATAGGGATCATGAGACAGGAACACCGAGCCGGTGCTACCGGATCCGATTTCGTTGATGATGTCGTACTTGCCGATCTTGTCGGGGCAGGATCTCGCGGGCGTACGGGTGGGGGCTGGCTCGGCCATCGGGTCGGGTTCGTACTCGCTTGCGGCTAAACGACGGTGATAAATCTCTGCAGCGCAAAAACAACAGCGGCGGCATAAACGGCCGCCAGCGCATCATCGAGCATAATCCCGAAACCCCCGGATAGACTGTGATCCAGGTCCCGAATCGGCCACGGTTTCCAGATGTCGAACAGCCTGAAACACAGGAAAGCGACGCCGATCCACAGCGGTTCCGGCCGCGCAACAACCAGCGTCAGCAGCATCCCGACGACCTCGTCGAACACGATGCCGCCGTGATCGTGCACGCCGATCCGCCGCGCGCTTTCGCCGCAGATCCAGATACCGGCGACGAACAGCACCGCTGCGATCCCGAGCAGCAGCGGCCATTCGATCGGGGCGACGGCCCAGTATGCGAGCGCCGTCGCCAGCGATCCCCACGTGCCGGGCGCGCGCGGCAGCAAACCGGTACCGAGGCCAAACGCGAGCCAGTGCACCGGGTCGCGCGCGACAATACGGTTAAGGTCTTGCGGTTCCTGGTCGCTCATTGTGCTTCCGCCGCGAAATGACGAAACGACGTGTCGTCAATCTCCCGCAGATGCCCGCGTTCGAACCACCCGACCGTAACGTCGTCACTGGTTTCCCCGATCCGCGTGATGTCGCAGTCCCAGTGGCCGGCAATCCTTTCGAGATCCGCGGCGCACCCAGGCGGCACGGTCAGGCAAAGTTCGTAATCGTCACCACCGCTCAGCGCAAACTCGAGCGCCGCGTCGGCGCCGAAACGCTCGCGCGCGTCGACGGACAGCGGTATCGCTTCGATATCCAGACGCGCGCCGACGCCACTGGCGGCAAGCAGTCTCGTCAGGTCTACGTGCAAGCCGTCGGACACGTCGATCATCGCGGACGCGATGCGCGCAACGTCGCAACCCTCGCGCACGCGCGGCTGCGGATACAGGAAACTATCCGTGAGCTCGGCAGACCCGGGTATGCGGCCGGCAGGCGCACGGAGCAGTTCGAGTCCGGCCGCCGCGCGCCCGGGCGTCCCGGTGACGTAGATGCCGTGGCCGGGCTCAGCCCCGGACCGCGTCACCGCGGCACCGTGCGCC
>JBPCXI010000026.1:0-26262 GCA_051008895.1 Gammaproteobacteria bacterium
CCAGACACCGCCCACGGTTTCCTGATCGTTGATCTGGACCCTGTCGACTTCGACGGCCTTGGCCCGCTGAGTATTCAGCTCGTCGCCCGAGAGCGGCGACTTATCAGCAAATACTTCCAGCATTTCGGCCGAGACGTTCGCCTCGTCGCTCGAAACCGTCGACTCTGATGGCTCGTCGGCTGCTGCCGTCGTTACCTGAAACATCAGCGCGACGACGGCAAACATTAACGACGAACGGGCGAGCGGGCGAGCGCTTTCACGCCCACCCGTCGCCAGTTCGATCATGCCTGTTGTCGTCTTGCGCATATCTGCAATCAACTACTTACTGCAGTTCGACGTTGGCTTGCACAGTCACGCTCTGCTGGACGAGGCTGTTATGCCCGGCCTGCTGGCTGACCACGTTGATGCCGGCCGCATTCTCGAACGAACCATCCGTGATGTTGTTCGTCGCAGTGTGATGCGAGTCTTCGCCGTAAGCTCTGACCGTGTTGTTAGACACGCTACCGTCGAGTGACGAGATCGTCGCAGCGATCGAGCCGAGGCTGATGCTGTTGTCGACCGTTGCGGTGCCACCGTTGTTGGCCGCAGCGGATCCGCCGTCAGCGTCTGCGACGCTGTTGTCGCTATTGTCGCTGTTGTCGGTCATCGCCGTGCTGCCGTTGTTGGCTGCCGCACCACCTTCGGAAGCGGTCGCGTCGCTCTCGTCCGAATTGTCGCTGTTATCGGCCATCGCGGTGCCGCCATTGTTGGCTGAAGCCGCGCTGCCCGTGGCGTCCGACGAACTGTTATTCGAATTATCCGAATTGTCCGAGTTGTCGTTGCCGTTGTCGTTCAGCGAATCGTTCGTTGCGATCGCAATCGAATCCTCGGTTGCCGCCGCAGAGCCGCCGTCGGCGTCCGCAGTGCTCGTCTCGCTGTTATCCGAGTTATCGGTGTTGTCGACATCGGACGTGCTGCCGTTATTGGCCGCCGCCGCGCCGTAGTCGGCCTCGGAGTAGCTGTTGTCTGACGTGTCGTTGCCGTTGTCGTTCAGCGAATCGTTGACCGTGATGGCTGCCGAATCGTCGGTAGCGGCCGCCGCCTGGTTGTCGGCGTTTGCGGTGCTGTCCTCGGTGTTGATCGAATTATCCGAGTTGTCCGAGTTGTCGTTGCCATTGTCGTTCAACGTGTCGTTGATCGCGATGCTCGCCGAGTCGTTATTCGCGCTGGCGCCGTTGTCACTGGCATGTGAGTCGCTGTTCGAGCTGTTATCCGACGAGTCGTTGCCGTTCTCGTTCAACGAGTCGTTGACGGCGATGCTGGCCGACTCCTCGCTCGCGGACGCGCCCCCGTTGTCGGAACTCGCCGTTGCGGTCTCACTGTTGTCGGAATTATCCGAGTTGTCCGAGTTGTCGGAGTTATTCGACGCATCGTTGCCGTTGTTGTTGATCGAATCGTTGATCGCGACACTGGCGGAATCATCTGACGCAGAGGAACCCTGATTGGCCGCATCGGCCGTGCTGGTCTCGCTGTTGTCAGAATTGTCCGAATTATCCGAGTTGTCGGAGTTATTCGACGCATCGTTGCCGTTGTTGTTGATCGAGTCGTTGATCGCGACACTCGCAGAATCGTCGGTCGCCGATGAACCACCGTTATCGGCGTTCGCCGTGGCGTCCTCGCTATTGTCCGAGTACGAAGCGTTGTCGCTCGCGTCCGAGTAGTCCGAGTTGTCCGGATAGTTATTCGTCGTCTCCGAGCTGCTGTACTCGTTTGCCGACGCCGAACCATTATCCGTCGTGTTGTCGTTGTTGGTTGCGGTGGCTGTCTGCGCATCGGCATCATCCGCGTTATTCGTCGGATTTGCCCATGCGGCAGTGCCGATGGTCAACAGCATACTCAGCGCTGTCAGTTGAAAGTAATTAGTCCGTTTCATCTCTCAAGTCCTCTACTAAATCTATTCAGCTAATCTGGTGTCCGGTGGAGCCGCCTACGGCGCTCCGCCTCCGGCATTCATGTTTGCCTGGACGTTGACATTCTGTTGAGCCATCGAATTGTGGCCCGCGCTCTGCGCCGACATGCTGACGCCGCCGGAGTTGCCGAACGAACCCGAGATATTGTTCGTATCCTCGTGACCCGAGTCGTATCCGCCGATTTCCGCGTCGTTCGCGCTGACCGTTGCACCCAGATCGCTGAGGCCAACTGCCGTGCTGCCGAGGCTGATGCTGTTATCGGTATCAGCCATGCCGTCGTTGTTCGCCGCAGCACTGCTGTAGCCGGCTTCGGCCGCGCTGTTGTCGGAATTGTCGCTGTTGTCAGCCATCGCTTCACTCTCATTGTTAGCCGCCGCGCCTTCGTAGTCGGCTTCGGCCATGCTGTTATTGGAGTTGTCGCTATTGTCGGCTGTCGCGTTGCCATTGTTGTTGGCAGAAGCGCTGTAGTCGGTAGCGTCAGCCGAACTGTTGTTCGAGTTGTCGCTATTATCCGAGTTGTCATTCAGATTGCCGTTGCCGGAATCGTTAACGACGACCGCAATCGAATCCTCGGATGCCGCTGCGCCACCGTTGGTCGCGTTGGCCGATTCGACGTCTGAATTATCAGAGTTGTCGGTGTTGTCGACCGTTGCCGTGCTGTCGTTATTAGCAGAAGCGGCTTCATCCGAGCTGTACGCCGAGCTGTTGTCGGAGCTGTCGTTCAGGTTGTTGTTACCCGAACTGTTCGCCACGACGGCCAGGCTGTCATCGGATGCCGCTGCGGCATTGTTGTCAGCATTCGCGGTCTCGGTGTCGGCGTTGTCCGAATTATCGCTGTTATTCGAATTGTCGTTCAGGTTGCCGTTACCGGAATCCTGAGTCGTAACCGCCAGGCTGCCCTCGTTCGCCGATGCGCCGCCGTCGTCGGCCGATGACGACTGGTTGTCTGAATTGTTAGAAGAGTCATTCAGATTACCGTTGCCCGAATCGTTCGTCACCACCGCGAGACTATCCTCGGAGGCCGACGCGCCGCCGTTATCCGCATCGGCGGAGGCGTTCTCAGCATTGTTCGAGTTATCGGTGTTGTCCGAATTATCGCTGTTGTCGCTGGTGTCATTCAGGTTGTCGTTACCTGAATTGTTGCCAACGATCGCCAGACTGTCGTCGGTTGCCGCCGCACCGCCACTATCGGCGTTCGCGGTCTCGAGGTCAGCGTTATTCGAATTGTCGGTGTTGTCCGAATTATCACTGTTGTCGCTGGTATCGTTGAAGTTGTCGTTACCCGAACTGTTACCAACGATCGCGAGGCTGTCGTCCGAAGCCGCGGCACCGCCGTTGTCGGCGTTCGACGCTTCGCTGTCGGTATTGTCCGAGTTGCTGCGGTTATCGCTCGTATTGCTCGACGTCGAGTTGTCGGAGTACTCATTCGTCACTGTCGCTTCCGAATACTCATTCGCCGTCGCCGAACCTTCGGTCGTGTCGTTGTTGTCGTTGTTGGCCGTCGCCGTTTGTGTTCCGGCTTCGTCGTGTGTCGTATTAGTCGGATTCGCCATGGCCGCCAGCGACAAACAGCAGGATGCTGCCGCAGCGGTTAGCAAAAGACTGGTTTTCCTGATTCTCATGCCCGTCATACCTCCGGTGTATGTGATTCTTTCCCGCTCCGTGCCTGCTTCAGGATTCCCCGTACGAATATCGCGTAACTAGGCGTCGGATATGGATTCGTGCGGTAAGACTCACGTTTTAGCGTGTTTGGAACAATTCCCTTGTTGTGTACCCGCGGATGGAACTACCCGTTCTGGTAGCCAAGCGCGGGTACCCCGGAATTGGGGTGAAATCGGGTGTCGCCGGCACCCCGGCACTACCCCAGAATTGGGGGGTATAAATCGCCTATTTGGTCGCGACATTGGTCATAAGCGCTTGATTTGGAACATTCGGCGGCCGGTTGGCGGGAATGCCACGTACGTCGTTGACTTGCCCTGTACCATGGGTTAAACAACGTGTGATAACCGAGAATAACAAGCGCATGAAGCGTGAATAATTCCAAACGGACATGGACCGCGGGCGAGCCAGCAAGCGCCGGCCGGTGCTTAATGCCGACGCAGCGATCGGCGGGGGAAAGCAGTTAATGAGTTCGACGGACGAAAGCAGCGTCAGAATCTCGAAAATCGACCTTTACGAGACCGACGAGCGTTACCATTTCAAGCTCAGCGAGATCCTGCGGAAACGGCATACGCCGCTACTGTTCATGATCGACGAACATGGCGAACTCCAGTTTTCGTCCGTGCCGGTCGAGGCCCCGCAGGAACATCACCGCCTGCTGAATCGGGCGATCAAAGAAGCAAAACACCTCTTTGAAACCGAGGATTCAGGGGAGCAGAACGTGCGCCAGCTGGTCGTGGAGAAACCCGGCGAGCGCTGCGCGCTGGTAGTCCTGGAGGAAGAGCTTTTCAGCCTCCGGCTGTTCCCTTTTTACGGCCCGATCGAAGGCCTGATGCTGGATATGTATGCAGTCCTCGTCGAGCCCGTCGTAAAACCGATCGCCGAGAGCATGCAATATGCGCAGGTAAAGGAGAAATTCGGACTTTCGAATCGCGAAGCGGACGTGCTGCGTGAACTGATGACCGGGGATACCGACAAGGCTATCGCGCGCGAGCTCGGCCTCAGCGTGGAGACGGTTCGCGCCTACCTCAAGACCGTCCGCGTCAAACTTGGCGTCCACACGCGAGCTGCGATCGTCCATCGCGTGCACGAGATGTTCGAGGGAGAACTGAATCCGCGAACCTGAAACAAATTAAGGACAATAAAACGGCAGGAATCCAGATGAAAAGGAATGATGAAAACAAGAATGAGGATCCCACCGATTGGAGCAAGGAAGATCCAACCGACGAGTACCCTGTTCTCGACATCGAAGTGATGAGTGACGATGAGGACCAGACCGCTTCGATAGACCGGACCGCTTCGATAGACGATACCGCTTCGATGGACGGCACGGCCAAGTCGGGCAATATTGCGATCGCATCGCTGAGCCGGCTCGAGGACGACATCCATAATCTCCAGGCGCGCTGGTCTTCGGTTGAGAACGACCTGCGTCAGCGTGACGACGAAATTGTCGAACTCAAGTCCGAGCTGGACGTCCGTCAAGCGGCCCTGAAGTCGATGAACAACGAGTTGGTCCGCGCTCAAGATGAGCGGGATACGCTGACAGCGCAGCTCGACGACGCTTCTAAAGACATCGACAATCTCAAGGCCGACGTGACCGAACGCGAAGAGGCGATCGCCGCCCGTGAGCGCGACGCTCAGACAGCAATCGAGACACACGAACGCGAGGCCCGGGAGACGATGGAGGCGCGCGAGCGCGAGACGCAGGAGGCAAAAGAAGCGCGCGAGCGCGAGAGCCAGGAAGCGATCGAGCTGCGCGATCGTGACATCGAAGAACGCAAGGCCGAGATCGGCAAGCTGACCGACGAGCGCGACGGCGCACAGAATGAAATAGAGTCGCTCAAGACCCAGCTCAAGGATCAGCAGGCAAAAGTTGACGATGCTGAGGCCGGCGTCGAGGCCCGCGTTAAAGCCAGCAACGAACTCAAGGTCAAGGTCCAGGACCTCGAAGCCTATATCGACCGCCGCAAGGGTGAGTGGCATCAACTCCAGGAAGATCTGGATGACTACCGGGATACGCTGCTCGGCATGGAGAAGATCGTCGAGGACAAGGATGCCCAAATCACGCGGCACGAGAAAGAAAGCGTTTCGCTATCGGAATCGGTTCTGGATCTCGAGCGGCAGTACGCGGAACTCGACGGCCGTCGCGCGGAACGCGAAGCCGCGAATGCAGAGCTACAGGAGAAGCTGGTCGCGGCCACCAAGGACGCAGAGCGTCTGGAAACGGAGCTCGAGAAATCAATCGCGGACGGTGATGTGAAGCTGACCGAGTTGAAATCCGAGAAATCCACGGAAATCGACGAGATCCGGCGCGATCACGACAAGATTGCCAATGACTTGTCCATGGACCTCGAAAAGTTTCGGGCCCAGTCCGAGACCCTGACGTCAGATCTCGACTCCGAGCGCGAGGCCAAAGACGAAGCAATCGCCGATGCCGAACGCAACAAGCGGCAACTGACTGACGCCCGCGATGCTTTGGATGGGCTGAACGCGGAACTCGATTCCGAGCGCGTCGGAGCGGAGAAGCTGCAGGCGAAGCTCGACGAGCATGAACAGGAAGCGATTGGCCTCTGGGAAGAGCTCAAGAAAGCGCGCGACAAGGTTTCCGAGGCGGACGCTCAACTGCAGGATCGCGACGGGCGAATCGAGCAGCTCGAAACAACCACGGCGGAACAGCTCGAGCAGCTTGGGTCGGCCAAGGCCGAACTCGAACATCGCGAGGGGCGTCTGGCGGAATTGCGTGACGAGCTCGACGAGCAGAAGAAAACCGTCGCGCTGCTCAATCGCAACGTCAACCGGCTAAGCGACCTCGGATCCTTCGTGAAGTCACTTGACGAACAGATTTCGCGCCAGGTGGACGGGAAAGAGAACGGCAAAGACAACGGTACGGACCATAGTGTGCCGGTACTGGAAGCGGATCGGCCCGACACGCCGTGCATCGTCGCGATCAAGGGCGGCCAGACGATCAAGTACCCGTTATATAAGAAGAGTATGACGATTGGCCGTTCGACGGACGCGGATATTCAGCTCTGCTGGAAGTACATCAGCCGCGAACACGCAAAGATCGTGACCGACGGTCAGGCCGCGACGATCGAAGATCTCGGCAGCAAAAACGGCATCTACGTCAATGACGAACCGGTGCGGCGCCACGAACTGCACGATGGCGATCAGCTGGAGATTGGCGAGATGCGCTTCGAGTATGTCGCCGGCGCGACGATGCAGTAGCGAATCGAACCGCCTTCGACCACACGATCCGTCAGAACCAGATACGCAGCCCGAGAACCAGCTCGACATCGCTGGTCTCATCCCCGGTTGCCCGCGCGAACCGCTTCGTGTCGCCGAACTTTGACCACCAATTGATGCCGATGTAGGGCGCAAACTCGCGGCGAATCTCGTACCGCAGGCGGGCGCCGGCCTCCATCTGCGACAGTCCGGAGCCGATATTCAGCGCCGGATCGTCCTTGCCGTAAAATTCGGCTTCGAATTCCGGCGTCAGCACCAGGCGCTGCGTGAAGATGATTTCGTAGTCGAGGTCGATGCGTGCTGCCGTTCGACCGGAGCTGCCGATGAATGCGGTCAGATCCACGTCGAAATGGTACGGCGCGATGCCGCGCACGCCGATCGCGGCCCAGTCTCGCTCCGGCTTGGGCCGTAAGTCATGCCGCCAGCCCATCTGGATATCCCAGTTCGTCGTCACCGCCCGGCTGTATAGCGCCTGGAACTCGGCTTCCTCGACGCGGTCCTCGCTGTTCTCGCCTTCGAATTTGAACCATAGCTTGTTGATGTCGTAGCCGACCCAGAGGTCCGCATCCCATGCCAGGTGATCGTGCCCGGAAGTCTTGCGAATCTCGATTTTCTTGCCGACCGCCTTGAACAGCAGCGGATCGGCATCGCCCATCGCCCGCACGGCATCGACGCACGGCATAGTCGCGATGAGCAACGCGATTCGAGCCGACGGCGTCATGTGACCACGACCTCGCGAAACATGCCGAGCATGTGATACAGCAGATGACAGTGATAAGCCCAGGTCCCGGGCGCATCCGCCGTGACGAGGTAGCTGAGCTTGCTGCCCGGCTGCACCACGACCGTGTGCTTGCGCGGGATGTGTGCGCCGTCACCGGTCTCGAGATCGCTCCACATGCCGTGCAGATGCATCGGGTGATTCATCATCGTGTCATTGACGAGAGTGATGCGCACGCGCTCGCCGTGATAAAGGCGCACGGGCTCGGCGTCGGCAAAACTGACCCCGTCAATCGACCACATATAGCGATTCATGTTGCCGGTCAGGTGCAGCTGGATCTCCCGGTCAGGATCGCGCGGATCAACGGTCGGTGCGACGCTGCGAAGATCGGCATAGGTCAGCACGCGCCTGCCGTTGCCGCGCAAGCCGACGCCCGGGTCGGCGAGACGAAACTTCGGGTCCTCTGCCCGCATATCCACCGCCGGACCGCGCTCGCTGGCCGCGTGGACTATCGCCGCCGCGCTGCCGAGACCGGCCGGCGCGATAACGGCCGTCGATGCGGCGCCGTTAGCCGCCGGCGGATGATGCGTCGCATGACCGGCGTGCGCGCTCCCGTCCGCGGACATGTCCATATCCATGTCCATGCCCATGTCGCTATGCGACAGCGTCGCGGGCTCATTCATCGTTGGCGGTTCGGCACGAAGGCTCGAATCCGGGGTGAGGTTGCCGAGCGCGTGACCGGAACGATCCATCGCGCTCGCGAATATGGCATAGGCCGCATCGTCGCTCGGCTCAACGATGACATCGTAGGTCTCGGCGACGCCGAGCCGAAACTCCTCGACGGTGACCGGCTCGATGTTCTGCCCGTCGGCGGCGACGACGGTCATCTTCAAGCCCGGTATTCGCACGTCGAAGAACGTCATCGCCGAACCGTTTATAAAGCGCAGGCGCACTCGTTCACCGCGCGAGAACAGCGCAGTCCAGGGATCCGCGGGCACGCGGCCATTCATCAAGTAGGTATACGTATACCCGGTCACGTCCGCCAGGTCTCGGTCGCTCATTAACCCGACGTTCCACATCCGACGCGCCCGGGCGGTTGCCATCAAACCGTTCGCTTCGACATCTTTCCAGAGGTCGCCGACCGTGCGCTCGCGAAAGTTGTAGTAGTGGCTCAGCTTCTTGAGTTTGCGGTAGATCGCCTCAGGCTTTTCGTCACTCCAGTCCGACAGCAGCACAACATAGTCGCGATCGCACGCCAGCGGATCCGGCCCGGCGGGATCGATAACGAGCGCGCCGTACATGCCCGTCTGCTCCTGGAATCCGGAGTGACTGTGGTACCAGTACGTGCCGGACTGGCGAACCTGAAAGCGGTATTCGAACGACTCGCCCGGGCGAATGCCCGGGAAACTGATATCCGGCACGCCGTCCATGTCCGGCGGCAGGATCATGCCGTGCCAGTGGATCGAACTGTCAACGGCGAGCTGATTCCGCACGCGAATCGTAACGGTGTCGCCCTCCTTCCAGCGCAGTATCGGCCCGGGTATCGAGCCATTGACGGTCGTCGCGAGCCGGTCTCGGCCCGTGAAGTTCGCCGCACGATAAGCAATGAACAGGTCGAACTCGCGACCGGTGAGCAGACGCGGCTGCTCGATTGCGGGCTCCGGGGCGCGCGCGGCTCGTGCCGGAACACCCAGCGTGAACCCCGATGCGGCGGCGCCGAGCCCGCTCAGAAATCCGCGCCGCGACAGGCCGCGGAAACGCTCCGCCACCTCAGTGCTGTCCCGCGCTGTCCTCGGGTCCGGTCACGCGCGCATAGACATCGAAGCCGCCGTCCTCTTTCAACAACAACACTTCGTAGGGCGAGAACCGGTCCTGATACTCCATGCCGGGGCTACCCACGGGCATGGCCGGCACGACGAGTCCGCGAGCGCCGGCCGGTGGATCGGCGAGGAACGCCTTGATGTAGCGAGCCGGAATGTGGCCCTCGAATACATATCCCCCGTCCTTCGCAATTGCCGTGTGGCACGACTGGTGCGTCGGCGGGAGGCCGTTGGCGTTCTTGATCGGGGAAAGATTGTCCATTTCCCGCACCTCGACGTCGAAACCGGCGTCTTCGATGTGATCGACCCACTTGCCGCAGCAGCCGCAAGTCGGGGTCTTATAGACCGTCATCGCAGTCAACCGTTCCAGTTTCGTCGAATCCGCCGACGTTTCGTCCGCGATGCTCGTAACCGGCTGCGCCAGCAATAAGGCAGCAAGCAAAATTGAGACGTTACGAATCCCTGTCCATACGAAGTTATGCATCATGCAACACTCCCACTCAGCTATTGACCTCAAACAGCCCGGCGGCGCCCATACCGCCGCCGACACACATAGTAATGATGACATATCGAGCGCCGCGGCGACGCCCTTCCAGCAGCGCATGCCCGACCATTCGCGTGCCCGACATGCCGTACGGGTGTCCGATTGAAATGGCGCCACCGTTGACGTTCAGCCGGTCGTTCGGAATGCCGAGTCGGTCGCGGCAATACAGTACCTGGACCGCAAACGCCTCGTTGAGTTCCCACAGACCGATGTCGTCCGCTTTCAGCCCGTGCGCATCGAGCAGTTTCGGCACCGCGAATACGGGACCGATTCCCATCTCGTCCGGCGCGCAGCCGGCCGCGGCCATGCCGCGGTAAAAACCGAGAGGCTCAATACCCCTCTTCTCCGCCAGTTTCGCATCCATAACGACGCAGGCCGCGGCGCCGTCGGACAGCTGGCAGGCGTTGCCGCCCGTAATCGTCCCACCGTCGACCGCGGTGCGCAGACCGTTCAGGCCTTCGAGCGTCGTCTCCGCACGATTGCCCTCGTCCCTGTCGAGCAATACGTCCGCGAAGCTGACTTCGCCGGATTCACGATCCACGATCTTCTTGGTCGTCGGCATCGGCACGATTTCGTCGTCGAACTTGCCCGCAGCCTGGGCGGCCGCGGTGCGCTGCTGACTCTGCAGCGCGAATTCATCCATCGCATCGCGCGAGACGCCGTAACGGTCCGCGACGATTTCGGCGGTCTTCAACATCGGTACGTAGGCATTCGGCGAACATGCGAGCAAGGTATCGTCCGGCTCCTCGAGCGCCCACCCCCAGGCCCTTTCCTGGACAAGGCTGATGGATTCCTGACCCGCACCGACCGCGACGGATTGGCCCTCGACGACGATCTGCCGCGCCGCGATTGCGATCGACATCAAGCCGGAAGAGCACTGGCGATCGATCGTCTGCCCCGGGACGGTTTCCGGCAATCCGGCCGCGAGTGCCGCCAGCCGCCCGATGTTTAGCGCCGCGGTGCCCGACGGCATTGCGGTGCCGACGATGACGTCTTCGATCTCGTCGGCCGCCACGCCGGCCCGTGCGACCGCCTCGCGAATCACGTGACCGGTCATCGTCGGCGACTTGGTATTGTTGAATGCACCTTTATAAGCGCGCCCGATCGGCGTGCGCGCGGTCGAGATGACGGCGGCCTCTCTCATGGCTGATCTCCCATGGCTGATTTGACGATCGTCGAAAGGCATCGATTGTAGTCCGTTTGCGGCCGGCATTCATCGCGTACAATCGGCTCGACATAAGCATCTCGCGCCGAGCGCATCGGACCAGGACAATGACCGAGTTAGCCAAGGATCTCGCCGATCTTCGCCGCGAGTATCGCGTCAAACCGCTGCATCGCGAAGACCTCAACACCGATCCGTTGGCGCAGTTCGACACGTGGTTCAACGAAGCGATGGCGGTCGAAGCAATGGATGCCAATGCGATGAGCCTGGCCACCGCGGCCCCGGACGGCCAGCCGTCGCTGCGCACGGTGCTGCTGAAGTTCTACGACCGGTCGGGATTCGTGTTCTACACCAATCTCGGCAGCCGCAAGGCCGACGAGATCGACGCGAACGCCAAGGTCGCGCTGCTGTTTTACTGGCACGAACTGCACCGGCAGGTGAAAGTTACCGGCAGCGCAAGCAAGATCAGCAACGCGGAGAACGTCGCCTACTTCATGCGACGTCCCCGCGACAGCCAGCTCGGCGCATGGGTATCGCGCCAGAGCAGCCTGATCTCGTCACGCTCCGTATTGGAAAACACGTTCGCGCAAATGAAGGAAAAATTCGCGGCCGGGGAAGTCCCGCTGCCCTCCTTCTGGGGCGGCTATCGCGTCGCGCCGACGAGTATCGAGTTCTGGCAGGGCCGTGAAAACCGGCTGCACGACCGGTTCATGTACAGCCTGCATGATGATCGCTGGGATATCGCGCGGCTCGCTCCCTAGTTTGCGCAAAATACCCCCAAATTGGGTATTGCGGCGCGTCATTTCAAGAATTCCGCATTTCCGCACAAGTTGTTGCATACCGGTCACGCGGCCGAATCGCGCCTTGTTGCGGAATCGACAAAAGACCTCATGAACTCACGTTAAATGCGTGCGGTGCATGCCATTGTCGAAGTCGTTTTCGGTCATCGACTTCTGGTAAACCATTGTTGTTTCCGCGGCATGCGCCAGACCCGTTCGGCACCGAAAACAGGACCTCTCCCGAATATGTGTTGCACACGCTTGCATCACTGAATCGGGCCGTTAGACTCCGCGCCCGTTGTTGTTGCGGTGTGCGTTTATGTATTCGATCCGGCTCGAAGAAGCCCGCGTTTGCGGGAGTCTCTTCCTTGTGTTCTTGTTGGCGGCCTGCGGTGGCGGCAGCGGTGGTGGCGTGACTCAAGCGGTCACCGCACCTGGCGCGAGCACCCCGACCGCCGGCAACGGGACGTCTAATTCGGCGCCGTCGATTTTCGGCACGCCGGCTTCGTTCGTCATGTCCGGCGCGTCGTATGCATTTACGCCGGCAGCGACCGACCCCGATTTCGACACGCTGTCGTATGCAATCGTCAATAAGCCGGATTGGGCGAGCTTCAGCACGGCGACCGGCAGATTGTCCGGCACGCCCGACGACAGCGCGCTAGGAACGACCTCCGCAATCGTAATCTCCGTTAGTGACGGCGCGGCCAGCGCATCGCTGCCGCCGTTCGACCTGACAGTAGCCGGCAGCAACAGTGTCAGCATTGCGGTCAGCAACACACAGCCCGACACATACGAATGGTCGGTCCTTGAGGACGGCGAAAAAGCTTTCATCGACCGCGACTTCGAGTTCGGCGACATTCCCGCCGCCTACGAAGGCCTCGATTTCCTGCGTACCGCCAATGGCGACAAGTTCGTGGCCGCGTCGAACTCAGTTTCGTTCGACGTCCCGATCCCCGTGACTGTCTATGTCGCATATGACTCGCGCATTCCCATTTTGCCCCAGTGGATCTCGAGCTGGGAGAACACCGGGGATCACTGGGACGGCCCGAATCTGCAGACCGACGTCTATCGTAGAGATTTCCCAGCCGGTCGCGTCGAACTCGGCGGAAATCAGATGGGCTTCAGTATGTACAACGTCGCGATCGGTCCGCAGGTCGGCGCGACCCCTGCGCCAACGCCGCCGGGCGCTCCGCCGGTGCAGCCTCCAAGCCCTCCGTCGACGCAGCCGCCGCCATCGGCAAACTCGGCGCCGACGATCAGCGGCACGCCGGCCACGGTTGTTACCGCCAACAATAGCTACGAGTTCGTGCCGATCGCATCCGATCCCGACGGGGACCGGGTGACTTTCGCCATCAGCAACAAGCCGGGCTGGGCGAGCTTCAACACCGGTACCGGGAGGCTGGCCGGAACACCCGGGGACGACGATGTCGGCATCTCCGGCACCATCTTCATACGCGCCACGGACGGCCAGCGAACGGTTCCGCTGCCGGCGTTCAGCATCACGGTCCAGCCGACATCTTCGTCGCCGCCGCCGCCGAACTCCGCGCCGACGATCAGCGGCACGCCGGCCACGGTCGTTACCGCCGACAACAGCTACGCGTTCGTACCCATCGCATTCGATCCGGACGGGGACCGGCTGACTTTCAGCATCAGCAACAAGCCGGGCTGGGCGGGCTTTAACACCGGGACCGGCAGGCTGGCTGGGACGCCGGGGACCGCCGACGTCGGTGTCTCGGGCACGATCACGATTCGCGTGAGCGACGGGCAGAGAACTGTTGCGCTGCCGGCGTTCAGCATCACTGTCGAGCAATCGTCCACTCCGCCGCCCCCGCCACCGCCGCCGACAAGTGGCTCGGTGACGCTGAACTGGGACGCGCCGACGCAGAACGCGGACGGCTCGCAGCTAAACGACCTGGCCGGTTTTCGCGTGTACTCCGGTACGTCGCTCGGCAACTATGCGCTGGTGCGAACAATCAGCAATACGAGCGTCACAGCGGCGACGATCAACAATCTGTCGGCCACGACCTGGTATTTCGTCGTCACCGCATACGATTCGTCCGGCAATGAAAGCGTGTACTCGAATGCAGCGAGCAAGACGATCGTAACGCCGTAGCGTTGACGCCCCGCCTGACCGTGCATCGGTCAGCTTTTCGGGCCGCGCGAGTCATACGCGCGTCGATATGGCACAACGTCGGTCCCAGTAGTCGCGATCCGAACGGGAGATACGCATGCGCGCAATCAATAAACTAACTGTTGTGGCGGCACTCGCGCTAATGTCGATGACGGCGACGGCCGCCATCGAAGCAGGCAAACCGACCGTTTTGATTACCGGCGCGAACCGCGGCATCGGCCTCGAATTCGTGCGCCAGCTGTCCGCGCGCGACTGGAACGTCATTGCGACCGCGCGCAAACCGGAGCAGGCGGAAGAACTCCAGGCACTCGCCGCTGCCGACGCCAATATCATCATCGAACAACTCGACGTCACCGACCTCGAACGCATTGCGGAGCTCGCTGAGAATTACCGCGATCAGCCGATCGATATCCTGCTGAACAATGCGGGATTGACCCCGCGGTACGTGACCGCGTTCAAGCGGGTAAAAGGTATCGACTTCGACACCGCCCGACTGAGCTTCGAGGTCAACGCGCTCGGCCCGCTCATGATGGCACAGCAATTCATGCCGCACGTCGCAGCATCCGCGCAAAAGAAAATTATCGTGATTTCTTCGAAGGGTGGATCGTTCGCCGAGAGCCCGAAGCTGCCGATGATGTACAGCTATCGAGCGAGCAAGGCAGCCGCCAATATGTTCATGTACACGCTGTCGTTCGAAACACCGAAGCAAGGCGTCATCGTCACGATGATCTCACCGGGACAGGTCAACACGACCGAGGATATGAAGGGACTGAAGAATCCGCCCGGCACGATCGAAGTCGACGAGAGCGTCGCAAAAATGCTGGTCGTCATCGACGGCTTAACGGCCGAGGATAACGGCAAGTTTCTGAACTACGAAGAAGGACGAGTCGTAGAATGGTAGCCGACTCTGGTCTGACGTTGGTTATGTCAAATCAATACCTTAACGGCGCGTGCACCGGTTCATCTGGCGGCTCGCGCTGCGAGGCGCGGCGAAATGCGCCCGCACGAACGCCCCCTCAGCTTGCATAATTCTGCCCCCGTCGTATGGTAGGTCAGGTGTCCGGCCGCTGGCCGGGCGTCACCCTCACGGAAGAAACGGGTAGTGCCCGGCGCCGCATGCGATCGAACACGCATCGGATGTAAGAGTTGAGGGGAGTAAAATGGCAACTGGCACGGTGAAGTGGTTCAACGAGTCGAAGGGCTACGGATTCATCATACCGGCTGAAGGCGGTGACGACGTGTTCGTGCACACGACCGCCATCGAGACCGAGGGTTACAAGACACTGCTCGAAGGCCAGACCGTGGACTTCGAGATTAATCAAAGCCCGAAAGGGCTGCAGGCCTCAAACGTTAAAGTGCAGGCCTAGTTACCCACACCGCGCGTCGCGCAGCCGCCGTTCACTCGGCGCGAGGATTCCTGCGGTTCGCGATCGTCCGACCTGCACCGGGCCGCCGGACCCAGGTCACAGTATTCGCAATGTGAATTGCATACCCTGATCCGATGTCCTGTTCGGCCTCGAAAGGCCTCCCCCCGGAGACTCAGCGTGATTGGAGGTAGTTTTTTCCGGTCAATTCGGCAATTGATCGTCGCTACGATCGCACTGGCAATCGCCGGCGGGGCACTGCTGACGCGCACACGCTCTACCAGCTGGGAAGAACCGCTTTGGGTCGCGATTTATCCGATTCTTGCGGACGACAGTCAGATCGCGCATGAATACGTAGACCGACTCGAGCCGAAACACTTCGCTTCGATCGAGAAATTCCTCAGCGCGGAGACGGCGCGCTACGGGGTCGACATCGATCGACCAATTCGTATCGACGTCGGCGACACTGTGGCAAGCATTCCGCCCGCGCCGCCGCACGGCGGCAATCCGCTCCAGGCGATCTGGTGGAGCTTGAAGATTCAATGGTGGGCACGGTCTGTGACGGCGGATCAGCCGGGTGCGCCGCCGGACATCCGCATGTTCGTGATCTACCATGATCCTGAGATCCGCTCTCGCGTGCCGCACTCGCTGGGTCTGCGGAAAGGAATGCTCGGCGTGGTACACGCATTTGCCGTGCAACGCATGAAGGGTTCGAACCAGGTCGTCATTGCTCACGAGCTGCTACATACGCTCGGCGCGACGGACAAGTACGCACCGGACAGCAACCTGCCGCTATTTCCGATCGGTTTCGCCGAGCCCGGCGCGTCGCCACTGTTCCCGCAACGCTACGCCGAAATCATGGGCGGACGCATCCCGATTTCGGAGTCGGAAGCCGAGATTCCGCGTAGCCTTCGCTCGGCGCGGGTCGGGCCGACAACGGCGCTGGAAATTCGCTGGATCGACGAACTGCCGGACCTGACCACCGTGACGATCGCCCGTGATTCTGCCGGCACTACTGCATCGCATTAAAAAAACGGCCCGCCGGAACGGAGAGCCGGGCGGGCCGAGGGCCAGTGGTTTTCTAGTTGTTGTGCTGTGGTCGTAGAGACTGTGGGAGAAACTACGGGGGATAAGGTAACCCGCACGCTGGCTCACAGCGTGACCCACCTGAAATCGGCCGACAGGGGACACTCTGCTCATCTGCGAATGCAGATGAGCAGAGTGTCCCCGCCCCTATTCGCCGGTAACCGCGTAGCTCGTCAGGCGCCGGAACCAGATCAGCGCCTTGGCCGGCTCGTAGCCGGTGATGCGGTCGGCCAGCACACCCCGCTCGACGAGGGCGCCCGGGACGTCTGCTGCCGGCGTACCGGCTGCGAGCTCGGCCCGTACCGCCGCGATTGAATCCTTCCAGAAATCGCGACGCTCGGCGATGACGGTCGCGGGCCCGGTCGTGCCCCTGATTATGCCCGGCTTGCCGGTCACCGGATCGATGCCGCCGGTCATGTGCGCGCCGATCACGGTCTCGATCCCGCGTTCCTCGACGAGTGCCTGGACGCGGTCGAACCACGGCACCATGTGCCAGACCCGATCCTCGGATACGGCGGGGTTGTAAAACATCTGCCAGCCGTTCGGCGGGTTCGCCGTATCGACCATGAACAGAAAATTACCCGGGTTCACGACCATAACGACGAGGCAATTGTCGTGCGACGGTCCGAAGTAAAACATTTCGAGCGAGCGCCTGACCGGTGTCGTCTTGCCCATCTCGATCTTGTAATAGTCGTCGAACGTCACGTCCGGCGGCACGATATCCGCATTCGGGTTCTCTATATGATTCGCCGCGCAAGCTTTTTGCGCAACGAACTGCGCGCCTTCGTCCTTGAACAACTGCCCGCCCGCCGAATGATCCCAGTGTGAATGACTGTAGGCGACCCAGCGCACCGGCAGATCCGTGACCTCGGCGATTGCCGCGCGCAGCGCGCGAGCGGCCTTGTCGTTCATCGGGTCGGTGGCGATGACGCCGTCTTCACCGACGATGAAGACATTGCGATAAAACGTGTAGCGGAAAGCGTAGACGCCGTCGGCGAGCTGCTCGGTCTCCTTGCGCAGCATCCCCGGGAACAGGTACTCGCTGTCGCCCGTGTGTGCGCCGGCGCCGGCCTGCATCGCGACCCCTAGCCCTAGCCCTGGCCCGACCAGCATCAAGAGAAACGTTCGTCGCAAAGTTCGCATTGTCAGCGCCCCATGTCATGCCAGCCGCTGATCCGCCGCATGACGAAGCGGAGATCCGCCTCGCTGTAGCCGGAGAACGCCTCGAACGGCGTCTGGTCGATCTTGTGCATGCGCACGAAACTGTCGATGCCAACGTAGCCCTGCGCGATAGCGATCTCAACGGTCGCATAGACCTCATTCCAGAAGCGCGCCTGGTCCGCAACGATCGATGCCGGGCCGAGCGGCGGCGATGTCACGCCAATGGCATCACTATCGGCATCACCATTGGCATCGCCAATCTCGATATCGAACGCCGCGCTCGCGGCCAGTTCCTCGATGCCACGTTCATCGATCAGCCGCTGGACCGACGCGAAAAACTGCCGCAGATTGTGCGGGCGAATGTAAGGCACGTTAGGATCCCGCGGGAATGCTGCGCGCGGCGGGTTCACGAGGTCGACGACCTGGATAACGTTCGCCGGCTGCGCGACGAACACGGTCAGGCAGTCGCCATGACTGGGGCCGAAGTAATGCAGCTCCAGCGTTGCGTTACCGACAGTTACATCATGCCGGTCGTCGAATGTCACATCCGGCATGACCACGGCCGGGTTCGGATTGTCGGCGAACCGTTCGGCGCAGCGCTCCTGCGCGACGACCTCCGCACCCTCGTCCGCGAAAATCTGCGCACCCGACACGCGATCCCAGTGGTAATGCGAGTAGACGACGTAACGAATCGGCGCTGCGGTGATCCGCCGGATCGCAGCACGGTAATCGGCGGCCACGTCGGCACTAATCGGATCCGTGACAATTACGCCCGCGGCGTCAACAAGGAACAGGCTGCGGTGCTCGCCGGCGCGATAAAGGTATGCACCGTCGCCGAGCGACTCGACATCAGCGAGCGCCGGCGGCGCAAGAATGGATACGCACCACCATGCGAACAGCCAACGACGCGATAAACGAACGACCAACGGTTTCTCCAGAATTGCGTGTCATGCATGGTATTCCATTCCCGCTTCTTGCGCTCGCGGCGTTCCTGGTCGCGTGCACTCCATCTGACCCGATGGTCGAGATCGACACCGGCAAACTACGGGGCGTCCGGGTGAATGGCGTAACCGCATTCAAAGGCATCCCATTCGCAGCATCGACGGCCGGCGAGAACCGCTGGCGGCCGCCAAGGGCGGCCGAGCCCTGGAATGACGTTCGCGCCGCCGACGCCTACGCACCGTTCTGCCCACAGTTCGATTCGGAGATGCTCTGGTTCGAGCTCGGCGACATGAGCGAGGACTGTCTCGCGCTGAATGTATGGGCGCCCCAGTCCGCGACGGACGCCAGGTTGCCGGTCATGGTCTGGATCCACGGCGGGGGCTACGTGCAGGGCTCCGGCAACATAGCGCGGCTCAACAGCCCGGCACTCGCGCGAGACGGCGTCGTGCTCGTGACGGTGAATTATCGGCTCACGCTGTTCGGCTTTTTCGCGCATCCGGCGATGTCCGCACAGCAGGCGGGCGAACCGCTCGCGAACTACGGGCTGATGGATATCGTCGCGGCGCTCGAGTGGGTGCAGCGGAACATCGACCGGTTCGGCGGCGACCCGGACAACGTCACGATCTTTGGCGAGTCGGCGGGCGCCGGGCTGGTCAATTACCTGATGGTGATGCCGCCGGCCACCGGCCTGTTCCACCGCGCGATAAGCCAGAGCAGTTCGGTCGGGCTCGCGCCGGACGCGAAACTCCGCGACCGCAGCGGTTTCCAGGTCCCGGGCGAAAAGCTGGGGCGCAACTTCGTCAAGCGCGCGAACTTCGACGACAGTGACGACCCGATCGCCGAACTGCGCGCGCTGTCGATGGAAGAAATGCTCGCTTTGCTGACGCCGCGCGACCGGTTCACGCCGGTCATCGACGGCGACTGGATCCCGGATCATGTCGGCGTGCTTTTCGCCGCAGGTCGGCAGCACGACGTGCCATACCTGACCGGCGGTGTCAGCTGGGAGGCCAGCCTCGGGCGCGACATCGGCGGACCGTTCTCGCCGGAATTTATGGTCAAACTCGTGCCAGACGCGGCGAAAGCGGAGCTGTATCCGGGCATGGACGGCGACACGCTTGCCGACGCGGTGTTCGGCGACCTGATCATTCACTCGCAGTCCCGCTATCTCGGTGACCGGATGGCGACCGTGTCGTCGCCGGCCTGGGAGTATTTCTTTTCCTATGTCGCCGACGAGCGGCGCAACAGCCAGCCGGGCGTCGCGCACGCCGACGAGATCGCGTTCGTAATGCAGACGCTCGACTCCGAGCTCGATGCGCCGACCGATAGCGACCGCGAAGTCAGCGAACTCGCCAGCGCCTACTGGGTACAGTTCGCGAAAACCGGAAACCCGAATCGCGAAGGATTGCCGTATTGGCCGGAGTACACTGAAAAATCACCGGTCGTGCTGGAAATCGGCGACGCGGTTAGCCTTCACGAGTCTCACCTGGCCGACCGCATGGATTATCACAAGCGGCGCGGTATCGCGAATCTCGACAAAGCGAGGGATTAATTGGGAGGAGTGTTCTCGACGTCCGGCCGGCGACTGTGAACCAGTTCTCGCAATCGGTGCGAACCACGTCTCGCTTTCGGCAAGCCGATTGGGCTTGATCCCGGCCGTTCAGCGACAATTTGGCTCATCTTGTTAAATAAGGTATGGCCGTCATGACACCGCCGCTCATGAACGCTGTTCGGACAGATCTATCGGCGCCAGTACCAGCATGCCTGATGCCGAATCCGTGACACGAAATCGAAAATTCATTGAATTGGTCACCGTCATCGGCCAGGCCGGTAACGGAGAATAGCGATGGGTGCCGATCACAGGCAGTCGCTCGCCAGGAAACTCCGGCGGATCATCCTGACTACGGTGGGTTTCACTTTAGTCATCGCCTTCTCGTTGCAGCTGGCGGGCGAGCTTTTTACCCTGCGGAGCGAAATGGCGGACCACACCGTCACTCTGGCGGACGCTGTCGGACGAAACAGCGCAGCGGCGCTTCGATTCAGCGACGACGGCCAGGGTACCCGAGTGCTACAAACAATCGGGGCGGACCGGGATATCGTGCAGGCGCGCCTTTACACGCTGGACAAAACCCAACTCGCGGCCCAGGTGTTCGCCGCAACCGTCGACCAGGAAACGACCGACGAAACGATCTTCGGATTGCTGCAAGCACAGGGGGCGCAAACCCCTCGGCACATCTGGTACGACGGCTGGTCGTATATGAATCTTGTCTCATCCATCGAGTACGAAGACGAACCGGTCGGCTACATCTACATTCAGACCAGTCTGTCCGCAATCTATCGAACCGGCCTGATTTATGCGCTGTTCGCGTCCGTGTCGATACTCTGTGCGTTCGGGCTGGCCGTGCTGATCTCCATGCGCATGCAGAAGGTTATAACCAGACCGTTTGCGGAGCTACTGAGCTTGACGCAGGCGGTCGCGAAAGATCAGGACTTTTCCATCCGCGCAAAGAAGAGCAGCCGCGATGAGATCGGCGATCTCGTGGACGGGTTCAACGGCATGCTGGAGCAGATCGAATTACGCGACGACCGACTATCCGGAATTCGTTCGAATCTCGAACGTACGGTCACGGACCGCACGGACAGTCTGAAGAAGGCCAAGGAGCATGCTGAAAAGGCGAGCCACGCAAAAAGCGAGTTCCTGGCGCGGATGAGCCACGAGATTCGTACGCCGATGAATGCAGTGCTCGGCATGGCGGACCTGCTGTTGTCGAGCGCCGACCTCGACGAGCGGCAGCGGCAGGATCTCAAGACTATCCAGCGATCGGGAAACTCCCTTCTTTACCTGATCAACGACATCCTGGACTTCTCCAAGATTGAGTCCGGCAAACTGCAGCTCAGTCACTCGACATTCGATTTGTGGCGCGCGGTCAATAACACGCTCGACATGTTCGAGGAACAGGCGCAGAAGAAAGGCATCGCGTTGGTCGGCGATGTGCCAGACACGGTTTGCCGCGGCGTCGAGGGTGACGGCGACCGGCTGCGACAGGTGCTCGTCAATCTCGTCGGCAACGCGCTGAAGTTTACCGAACAAGGCAAGATCGAACTGAGAGTGAGGGAGCTTGCCGACGAGGACATGTCGGTCTTGCTGCGGTTCGAGGTCATCGACACCGGTATCGGCGTGAAGCCCGAAAACCAGGCCTCGATCTTCGAATCTTTTTCCCAGGAAGACGGTTCCACCGCCCGGAAGTACGGCGGCACGGGCCTCGGACTCGCGATCAGCAAGCAGATTATCGAATTGATGAAGGGCGAGATCGGGATCGACAGCGAACCGGGAACCGGGTCGACTTTCTGGTTCACGGTCAGGCTTGCAAAGAACCCGGATTTCAATCCGGAGATGTACAGCACGATGACGTTGCAGATTGCAGACGTCGCCGGCGCATCGAACGGCGTGACGCAGGGCATGGGGCTGCGGATCCTGCTGGCCGAAGACAATGCGGAAAACCAGGTCGTCGCGAAACGCATGCTCGCACGGCTCGGCTGCGAGGTAGAGATCGCAGCGAACGGCTACGAGGCGGTGGATGCATATCGCAACGGACGCTTCGACCTCGTCGTGATGGACTGCCAGATGCCGCTGATGGACGGCTTCGAAGGATCGCGAATCATTCGGGCTCTGGAGGCCGAGGAAGGCCGCAAACGCACGCCGATAGTCGCCCTGACCGCCAACGCATTGAAAGGCGACAGGGAGCGATGCATCGGCGCGGGCATGGACGACTATCTGTCGAAGCCCGTCTCGCTCAGGAGGCTGGCCGAAGTCCTGGCGACCTACTCCGGCCGTAAACCGGCGTCGCCGCCTGCCGTGGTGGCACGCGCGGAAAATCCTGCAGAGCCGTCTGCAGACGGGGCGGAAGGCTCTGGCGCGGAAGGCCCTGGGGCGAAAGGCCCTGGGGCGAAGCCGGTCGACTGGTCCGCCTTCGACGAGCTGGACGAAATGCAGGACGCGACGACGACCGATCTGGCTGGTGAGATGATCGGCCTGTTCTACGAGAGTTCAGGCGAATGGCTGGAGAAACTCGCCGACGCATTCAGGAAACGGGATGCGGAAGCGATTCGATTCGCGGCACATGGCCTGCAGTCCGGCAGTGGCATCATCGGCGCCAAACGCCTCGTCCAGATGTGCCGGGCGCTCGAGCGTGTCGCGCGCGACGAAGAACTCTCGAAAGCGCCAAGATTGCACCAGCAGATTCTTGCGGAGCATCGGCTGGTCGTCGAGACGTTGCGAGACACCCCGGCGTCGAAACGCCGAATATCGGTACCGGAAGCCTGACGCGACAACCTGCCGGCGTTATCGGCATTGATATCGATCGCCGATTCGGTGAAGAATCGAACGATGCCGAAGATCACGAGTCTGGTCGCTATTGCCCTATTGATGATCGCGTGCCAACCGGAGGTTGATGCTCCTCCGACGCCGGAACGTGTCGACGAGGAAGCGATCGACGACGTGTGGCACAAGGCGAAGCTGCGCGGCGTCGCGTTTCGGGCGATAGGACAGGAGCCGGGCTGGCTGCTCGAAATTTCGAACGGCGAGCAGATCCTGCTCGTCACCGATTACGGCGAGAACCGAATAATCCTGCCGTATGTCGAACCGGTCGTTTTTCAGGACGAACGGCGAACCGAATACCGTCTTCCGGATCACAACACGATCATCGAGATTCGCGGTGAGCCCTGCACCGACAGCATGAGCGGCGAGCGGTTCGCCGTAACGGTGAGCCTCGTGCTGCCGGATACGCGACTTGACGGCTGCGGTCGCGCGCTGTTCTGATAACCGTCCGTAGCCGGCGTCGCGTCCCGCATCCCCGGTCCGGCTCCAACGTTTTCTAGTAGAATCACCTGATGGTCGGGGTCCCCCTGCCTATTCGAATAAAACAACTCCGAGATTAACAAGGCCCGCGATATGAAAGTCACTATTTGTCTCGACCGCTTGAGTGCACTGCTGCTGTGCGTCCTTGTTGCGACAATCTCGCCCTGCGCGACAGCCGAAGACCCGCCACAGCAACAATTCCTGTTCACCAACGTCATGGTGTTCGACGGCAGTAGCGAGCAGCTCTACAACGCGGACGTGCTCGTTACGGGCAACAAGATCGACCAGGTCTCTAATGAGCCGCTGGACGTGATTGCGTCGACAACAATGACAGTCATCGATGGTGGCGGCCGCACACTGATGCCCGGCCTGATCGACGCACACGTGCATCTGAATCTGATGTTGCTCGACAACCCACAAGGCATTGTCGGCGCCAACCTGATGACGTGGGAGGAAATCGGGGCGCTGGCGGTTCAGGCCGCGCAGGAATACGTGTATTCGGGATTCACGACGGTGCGCGACTTGTGTGGCGCGAGCACCGGTCTGCGCAAACACGTAGACGCTGGAACAATCGACGGACCGCGTATCTACCTGTCCGGGGCCTGCATCTCGCAGGGAAGCGGCCATGGTGACTGGCGACTCGAATCTGCGGTCGTACGGCAGAGCTCCGGCGAACTCTCACACGTGGAGCGACTCGGACTCACGGTTATTGCCGACGGCCCGGACGAGGTACTCAAAGCCGCGCGCAATAATCTCGCGAGCGGCGCCGACTTCACGAAGATGATGGCGGGCGGTGGCGTATCTTCGGACCGCGACCCGCTCACATCGATCCAGGGCACGATGGAGGAGCTCGAGGCAATGTCGACGGCCAACAGGCACTTCGGCACGATCGGCGCGGTTCACGCATATATGGACGTTTCGGTCGAACGCGCTTTGACGGCCGGCATCCTGTCTATCGAACATGGCAACCTGATGAGCAATCCGTCTACATTCAAGCTGATGAAGGAGAAGGACGGCTGGGTCGTGCCGGCCATGGCCGGCTTCTCGGCGCAGCTGCTGGAACACCCGTATTACGGTAACCCCGAAAACCCGGCCTATGCGAAGGCCAAGACCCTGATCGACAACCGCGATACCTGGATCGAACTCGCCAAAAAATTCGAAGTCAACGTCGGCTACGGTACCGACGTCGTCGTGTCCACCATCACCGCATCCCGTGGCGCGCGCGATTTTCAGATGTCACAGTTTGCCGAGGCGTTCGGCAACTTCCGTACGCTGAAGATGATGACCAGCGATAACGGCAGGCTGATGGCGCTGACCGGCGACATGAACCCGTATCCGGGCAAGCTAGGGGTCATCGAGCCCGGCGCCTATGCGGATATCATCCTCGTCGATGGCAATCCGATCCAAGACATCACGGTGCTCGGCGCGGCAGCGGAAATGTTCGGCACGCCGCGCAAGACAATTGGCATTCCGACCGTACCCTTCGTCATGAAGGACGGCAAAATATATCGCAACGAACTCTGACGGAGACCGCATCAATGATTCGACTGATGACTCTGGCGGCATTGCTCGCAATGACGATTGCCGGCTGCGCGCCCCCCGAAGCACCAACCCCGAGCGACGACCCGGGCGACGACCCGGGCGACTACCAAGGCGAAGCAGCGGTCGCAGCATCAGTCCAAGATCCCGGTCCGAGTTGCCGGTTCGACTCCGCCGCATCCGCTGACCAATACGATGTCGTCATCCTGAACGGTCGCATCATGGACCCGGAATGTGACTTCGACGGCGTGCGCAACGTGGGCATCCGGGACGGTCGCATCGTCACGATCACAGAGGGCGACATCGACGGCGCCGAGACGATCGACGCCACCGGGCACATCGTCTCACCCGGCTTCATCGACACGCAACACCACGGTCACGGCAATCCATGGGGCGTCAGGGCCACACTGCGTGACGGCGTCACGTCGCCGATGGATCTCGAGTTCGGCAACCTCAACGTCGACGCCTGGTACAAGGCGCGCGAAGGCAAGTGGCCGGTGAACTTCGCCGCGGCCGCGTCGCACGAGATGCATCGCATGCGCGTGCTGGACGGACTGGTGTTCGACGAGGGCGTGGACGCCGAAGACGGTTTGCTCGCGCGGTCCGACAGCTACGAGGAAAACGGCATCCCGGACTGGGCCGAGACACAGTCGACGCTGGAACAGATCAACGCGATCATGGCGGGCGTCGACGAGGACCTGCGCCAGGGCGCGCTGACCGCCGCGTCAACGATGGGCTACATGGCGGTCGGCGTCTCGACGCTGGAGCTGCTGAACTTTCAGAAAGCGGCGGCGAATTATGGCCGCGGCAGCTCGATGCACGTGCGCCTGCTCGGCAACAACAATCCGCCCTATGAGGGCAACCTCGGCAACCTGGAGCAAATGGCGAATGCGGCCTCCCTCGGCGCCCCGGTACTGATCAGCCACAACAACAACTTCGGCTGGTGGGAGATCGAGGAACGCGCCCAGGGCCTGCGCGACCAGGGCATGAATGTCTGGTCCGAGTACCACCCGTACACCTGTGGGTCTTCCACGATCGGCTCCGAATTCCTGAAGCCCGACGGCATCAAGCTGCTCGGGCTGGACTACGAGGACATGATCGATCCGCGCACCGGCGACAACATGAACCGCGCTGAATACGACCGGGTCGTCGCCGACGACCCGGGCTACATCATCATCCTGTGCATCCCGGCCCGCGAGGAATGGCTGCCGATGTGGCTGGAAGTGCCGCACATGACAGTAGCCGGCGACCAGATGCCGCCAGTGGACGAGAACGGTCGCATTCTGACGGCGGATGACCCGTTCGAAGCC
>JBPCXI010000027.1:0-3494 GCA_051008895.1 Gammaproteobacteria bacterium
TCCCCTAAGTCCCTCGCCCTGAGCGGCTTTCGGCCGCGCTTGGTCAATTGCGACCGTGATGCTGTAATACGCGTCATGTCGCGCATTTTGAAATTCATCCTTATCGGCGCCGCCGTAGTCGTCGTCCTGTTACTGGCCGTCGCAGTTGCGGTATCGCTGTTGTTCGATCCGAACGAGTATCGTGGCGAGATCGCCGCGTTCGTCGAAGACGAGACCGGGCGTTCGTTCGCGATCGACGGTGACCTCGGTCTGCGCGTTTTTCCGTGCTGCGCAGTTTCGATCGACGACACCCGCCTCGGTAATCCGCCTGGCTTCGACGAACCGGACTTCGCCAGCGTCAAGTCAGTTCGCCTGGGACTCGAGCTGCTGCCGCTATTGTTTGAGCAGAGAGCCGTCGTGGACACGATCACGGTCGACGGGCTCCGCGCGAACCTGATCCGGCGCGCGGATGGTGCGGCGAACTGGGAGTTCGAGACCGCAACAATGGAGTCGTCGGCCGAGCCGGAGTCGGCGGAGACCGAGGCCGATTTGTCGGGATTGTCGGTTGCCGGCATTAACATCAATGATGCGGCGGTAGAGTTTCTCGATCAGCAGGCCGGCACGCACGTGGCGCTCGAATCGCTGACGATTACGACCGGGCAGGTCCGGGCGGGCGAGGCCGTCGACCTCGACGTCGAGATGCAGGTGCGTGACTTCGACTCTGAGGCGACCGTTGCGGCCGAGCTCGACGCCGGGTTGTTGTTCGCGGAGGATGCGGCGCGCGTCGACCTGACCGACGTAGTCGGGACCGTGAAGCTGGCGGCGCCGGATCTGCCCGAGGACGGCGCCATGGTCGAACTGCAGCGCGGCGATATTCGCGCTGACCTGAACACAGGTGCCGCGCAGCTCGAGAACATTGCGGCTAGCCTCATCGCGGCCGGCGTGCAGATCGACGTCGAGGCCGGCGGCGAATTTGCGGGCGAGGGATTCACGCTCTCGGGGAAGGTCAGCGTGCCGGAGTTTTCTCCGCGCGATGCGCTGGCCAAGCTCGGTGAGCCGCCGATCGAGACCAGCGATCCGTCGGTGCTCGGCGCAGTCGAAGCCTCGGCGGACTGGGCGCTGACAGAAAAGCGCATCGACATCTCGGCACTGAACCTGCGACTCGACGATTCGAACGTGACCGGTAAGCTAGGTTCGAATTACGCGCAGCAGGCGGCGACGACATTCGACGTCGACCTCGACGCGATCGACCTCGATCGTTACATGTCCCCGACCGAGGAAGACGCCGGTGGCGCGTCGGGGGCCGAAGCCGATGACACGGATATCCCGGTCGACGCGCTGCGCGCGCTGGATATCGACGGCCGCGCAGCGATCGGGCAGTTGACGGCCGGCGGATTGTCGATGCAGAACGTCGTTGCGAATATCAAGGCGCGCGACGGTGTCGTTCGCATTGACCCTTCCAGCGCGGACGTCTACGGCGGTCGCTATGCCGGTAAGCTGACGATCGACGTGACCGGCGATATCCCGCGCGTGACCTTTGCGCAGACGCTGGATGCGGTGCAGGCCGGCGGTCTCATGAACGATCTCTATGACGCGAAGAATCTCGAAGGCCTGATGCAGGCGCGCCTCGACGGGGCGGGCAGTGGCCGGACGACAAACGAGTTGATTCGCGGCCTTGCGGGCTCGATCTCCCTCGATCTCGACGATGCGATCTACAAGGGCGCCGACGTCTGGTATGAGATTCGCAAGTCGGTCGCGCGACTCAAGGGTAAGCCCGCGCCGGAAGCGCCGGCCGATCCGCAGACCGAGATCACCGAGCTCGGCTTCTCCGGCAACTTCGGCGACGGCATCATGCGCAGCGAACGGCTGCTGGCCGAGATCCCGTTCATCCGCATCGATGGCGGCGGCGCGCTCGATATGCTCGAGAATCAGCTCGACTTCCGGCTGCGTGCGCGGATGCTGAGTCGGCCGGACTTCCCGGACGCGGACGACCTCGCGGACCTGGAGAAGGTTACGATCCCGATCACCGTTACCGGCGCGGCGGACGACCCGAAGATCGGCATCGATCTGCAGGAGCTGGCCAAGGATGCGGCTGTGCAGAAGGTGCAGGATAGATTGCTGAAGAAGCTCGGGCTCGACGAGCCGGAAGATGACGCGGGCGACGCGCCGGCCGAGGACGGCAGCAACGCAACCGAGCCGGCAACCGAAGAAGAGAAGCCGCGCGACGCACTGAAGAAAGGGCTGCGCGACCTTCTCGGCGGCTGATCGCGTGAATCAAATCGAAGCGGCATCGGTCGCGCCGACGCTGCTGTCGTGGTGGGAAGAATTCGGTCGCAAGGACCTGCCGTGGCAAGTCAATCCGTCGCCCTATCGCGTCTGGATTTCCGAGATCATGCTGCAGCAGACGCAAGTCGCAACGGTCGAGCGCTACTACGGCCGCTTTCTCGATGCATTTCCCGACGTGATCGCGCTCGCGAATGCCGAACCCGACGCGGTGCTGCACCTGTGGTCCGGCCTTGGATACTACGCCCGTGCGCGCAACCTGCATCGCGCGGCGCGTGTCGTGCGTGACGAGCACGACGGTGAGATTCCGGACGACATCGACGCGCTGGTCGCGCTACCCGGGATCGGTCGCTCGACCGCCGGCGCGGTGCTTGCGTTGGCGCATGACCAGCGTCACCCGATACTCGACGGCAATGCGAAGCGCGTGCTCGCGAGATTCTTCGCCGTCGAGGGCTGGACCGGCAGTACCGCGAACCTGAAAAAGTTGTGGCAGTTCGCCGACGAGTGCACGCCGGACGATCGGCCCGGCAACTTCACGCAGGCGATCATGGATCTCGGCGCAACGGTCTGCACGCGCGGGAAACCGGCATGCGACGATTGCCCGCTCACAGCGGGCTGTCGCGCGCGTATTGACGGGCGGACGGCTGAGATTCCGGCGCCGCGGCCCAAGCGCAACAGGCCGCAGAGAGAGACTGTTGTCGTAATTCTGGTCCGCGACGATGGATCTGTGCTGCTGGAGCGAAGGCCGAACGCGGGTATCTGGGGCGGGCTGTGGTGTTTGCCCGAAGCCGAAGACGTGAACGAGGTTGCTGACTGGTGTCAGTCTCGTGTCGGCATCGTTCCCGTCCGGCTCGCCGTGCGAGCGGTCGTGAGCCATAGTTTCACGCACTTCGACCTCGACATGACGCCGGTCGAGGCACGAATCATGAAGCCACCCGCGCAGGTGATGGATGGCGATCGTTGGCTCTGGTATAACCCTGAGCGTCCGGCCGCAGTCGGCCTCGCCGCGCCGGTGGCGCGAATGCTCGAGTCAGTTGGAGAGAGTCAATGACCAGGATGGTTCAGTGCGTATTGCTCGGTGTTGAGGCCGAGGGTCTCGACTATGCGCCGTACCCCGGCGAGCTCGGGCAGCGCATTTTCGACCAGGTATCGAAGCAGGCCTGGCAGCAGTGGGTCGCGCACCAGACGATGCTGATCAATGAGAATCGCCTTACGCCGATCGAGCCGGCCGC
>JBPCXI010000028.1:0-5497 GCA_051008895.1 Gammaproteobacteria bacterium
GCACCGGCCACCAGAAAGCCCACGACAACTATCGTGACGATCGCGATCGCTCTAATTCCACGCATCCCTTCCCTCCGGTGCACGGCGGTTGCGCCGCCTAGAAATACTCGTCGGCGCTGGCGAGCAACTCGCGCGCCTGCTCATGAGCAAGGCTGTTCATCAGCGTATAGCCCGACTGTTGGACCTCTGCCGCCAGCACTTCGTTCAATAAGCGATCGTGCAATTCGCGCTCGTAGAGTAGCCGCGCATAGCCGCGAGCATACTCGACTTTGATGCTCAGATCCCTGTCGCCGGCCAGTTGCAGGGCCGTCTCGAAGTAGTCGCGACCCTTCTCAGGCTGGCCGCCGAGCGCGGGTGGCCGCAGTGTATTCAGAATGCCGAGATACATGTTGACCGATGCCGCATCGCTGCCATCGTCGATTTCCAGCAGGCGCCTGAGCGCCACCTCGATCTTCGGCAGATCCGCGAGTGCAACAAAGTCGGCGCTGTGCGCGCGGATATATGCAAGAGAACCCACGGAATAGCTATACAGCGACGCGGCCGCCCGGTCGTCGACTGCCATGATGCGTCGCTCATAGTCCTCAAACGGAAGATCTTCGATTCCGCACGTGCCCCCGGCGTCGGCACATAACGCGCGTCGACCATAGTCTCGCGCTTGCCGCGTCAGTACCTTGGCACGCTCGGGATCGTCATTGAATGCAATGCCGTAAGCGGCATAGAGTTCCGCGGCCGCGCCGAGAGTAGCCGGATTGTCCGGCGACGAACGCACCATGCTATCGAGTAGCAACAAAAAAGCCGGCACCGCTTCGCGCACGAGCTCCGGATCTTCCTGATCGAGGATCGAGGCAGACAGATCCTCGGCCATACCGGCCGTCGCCGAAGACATGATGCTCGAGCATCCCGTCGCAAGAGACAGGATCGAGGCGAGCAGTAGCGGCAGCAAAGGGGTCAGACCCCAATTTCGTTCCGACCGCGAAGGGGTCAGACCCCAATTTCGTTGAAAAGTGTTCAATTTAGATTCGAGTGTTGCCAAACGAAATTGGGGTCTGACCCCGGCTCGAATTGACCCCGGCTCGAAATTGGGGTCTGACCCCGGCCCGCTCGTCAGCCGATTTTTTCCTTGATGCGCGCCGACTTGCCGCTGCGTTCGCGGAGATAGTAGAGCTTGGCGCGGCGGACGTCGCCGCGACGTTTGCGCGTAATGCTCGCGACGCTCGGGCTATGCGTCTGAAATACGCGCTCGACACCCTCACCGTGCGACACTTTGCGCACCGTGAACGACGAATTCAGCCCGCGATTTCGTTTGGCGATGACGACACCCTCGTAAGCCTGAAGTCGCTCACGGCTGCCCTCCTTCACGCGCACCTGCACGACGACCGTGTCGCCGGGGGCGAACTCGGGCACGTCCGTCTTGACTTGTGCCGCTTCAAATTCTTCTATGATCTTGCTCATCGTCGTTCCCGTATTTTTGCTGCGGCCGTTACGGCCCATTCTAAATGTACGCGCCTAAATTAACGCGCCAAATGTATGCGTCTAATGCCTGACCGGGCCATCGTCGCCCGGTGCCGAATTTCGTTCTTCGAGGTACTCACGCAGCAGCTGCTGCTCCTCGTCCGTCAACGCGCGCATCTCAAGCAGGTCCGGCCTGCGAAGATACGTCCGGCCCAGCGACTGCTTGAGCCGCCAACGCCGAATCTGCTCGTGGTTGCCGTCGCGCAATACGCGCGGCACCTCCATTCCCTCCACCGACTCCGGCCGCGTGTAATGCGGACAATCGAGCAGATCCGCTGCGAACGAATCCTGCTCGGCCGACGTCTCGTCGCCCAGCACGCCGGGCAACAGCCTCACGACCGCATCGACGACCGCCGCTGCCGCGATCTCGCCGCCGCTGAGCACGAAATCGCCGAGCGAAATCTCATCATCGCCGACCGCCTCGATCAGCCGCTCGTCGAAACCTTCGTAGCGGCCCGCCACCAGCACGATGCCGGGCAGGGCCGCAAACTCTTCCGCCGCGCGCTGATCGAACCTTCGTCCCTGCGGCGTCAGGAACACCACCGGACACCCGTCCGGCATGTCCTGCTGCGCGTGCCGAATCGCAGTGCGAAACGGCTCGACCTTCAGCACCATCCCCGGGCCGCCGCCGTACGGCCGATCATCGACCGTCCGGTGCGTATCGGCCGCGAAATCGCGCGGGTCGATCGCGTCGAGCTCTACGATCCCGCGTTCCGCTGCCCGGCCGCAGACGCCGATGCCGGTAACGTCGGTCACCGCTTCGGGGAACAACGTTACGACACGGATACGCATGTGTCGCACGCCTTCAAAATTCCGGATCCCAGTCGACGGCAATCAAGCCGGCATTCCTGTCGACGCTTTTCACGACGTCTTCAAGAACAAACGGGACCAGGCGTCGCCGATCACCTTCGACCACCATCACGTCGTTAGCGCCGGTCGCGAACAGACTGGCAACCTTGCCCAGTTCCTGCCCCGCTGTCGTCTCGACCCGCATCCCTTCGAGATCGGCCCAGTAGTACTCTCCCTCGGCTTCGCTGCCGAACTGGCTCCTCGCTAAGCAAATCTCCGCGCCAACGTAAAGCGCCGCAGCGTCCCTGTCGTCGACGCCATCGATTTTGGCGACGAGCCCCTTACCGTGAACCTTGCCCTGCTCGACGGCGCATTCAATCGTTTCGTTCTCTCGGCTCAACGTCCACGGCGAATACTTGAGAATGTTCTCACGCGGTTCCGTGAACGAGTAAATCTTTACCCAGCCCCTGACTCCGTATAGTCCGGCTACCCGGCCGACGATGACTTGCTGCTGCATGCGCCCGCCGTTACGTCGGTCGCGCCGACGAATCCTATTCCGCTGCAGCCTCTTCGGTCGCCTGCGGCTTGTCTTCGGCTGCGGGCTGCGCCTCTTCGACTGCGGGCTGCGCCGTGGCCTGCTTGCGGTATGTCTTAAGCAACGCAGACATACGTTCCGATGCCTGCGCACCCTGGCCAAGCCAGTGGTCAACGCGCTCGACGTCGATGCGCAATTTTTCTTCTTTACCTTTCGCAACCGGGTTAAAAAAACCAAGCCGCTCGATGTAACGACCGTCACGCCTATTGCGCTGGTCCGTCACGACGATGTGATAGAAAGGTCGTTTTTTAGCCCCACCCCGGGACAAACGAATGCTCACCATTGTTCGCTTCATGCCTCCAAAAAAATAGGCCGGCTGGCGCGGAGTGCCCGTCCAGTGCGGCGTAATCGGCTAATTTTACTGGAATTGACGGGAATGTGAACCCACAAGGATGCGCCGGCTGGCAGCCCGTCAGAGCCCCGGAAAGCCCCGCATCATGCGCTTTCCGCCCATTTTGGAGAAGCGCTTCATCATCTTCTGCATCTGCTGATGCTGCTTGAGCAGCCGATTGACGTCCTGGACGGCCTGACCCGCGCCGACCGCGATCCTGCGCTTGCGCGACCCGTTGATGGTCTTGGGAAACCGTCGCTCCGCGGGCGTCATCGAGTTGATGAGTGCAATCTGCCGGCCGATCGCGCCCGGATCGACCTGGTCGGCGACCTGCGCCGGGTTGACGCCACCCGGCAACGGCAGCTTCTCGAGCAGGCCCTCGAAACCGCCCATGTTCAGCATCTGGCCGAGCTGTTCGCGCAAGTCGTCCAGGTCGAATCCCTTCCCGCGCTTGACCTTCTGCGCCAGCTTCTCGGCTTTTTTCCGGTCGACCTTCTGCTCCACCTCCTCGACCAGGCTCAGCACGTCGCCCATGCCCAGGATGCGTGACGCCATCCGATCCGCGTGAAATGCCTCGAGCCCCGTCATCTCCTCGCCCGTGCCCAGAAACCGGATCGGCTTCCCGGTGACGGTCTTGACCGACAACGCGGACCCGCCGCGGGCGTCGCCGTCGGCTTTGGTCAGGATGACACCGGTCAACGGCAACGCGTCGCCGAATGCGGCCACGACGTTGACCGCGTCCTGACCCGCCATGCTGTCGACGACGAACAGCGTCTCGTGCGGGCCGATTCGCGCGTGCAGCTCGCGCAGTTCATCGAGCAACTCGTCATCGAGGCGGGTGCGTCCGGCCGTGTCGAGGATCAGCACATCGATTGCCGATTTCTTCGCGACGTCGACCGCGTTCTCGGCAATCTTAAGCGGCGCCGCGTCGCTGTCCGTCGGCACGAAGCTCGCGTCGACCTGCTCCGCGACTCGCTGCAGCTGCAGTATCGCCGCCGGCCAGCGGGTATCGAGACTCGCCAACGCCCCCTTGCGCGACTGCGTGTTCTTAAGGTGCAGCGCCAACTTGCCCGCGGTCGTGGTCTTGCCCGCGCCCTGCAGGCCCGCGAGCAGAATGACGACCGGCGGCTGATGCCTTAACTCCAAACCCGGTTCGCCGTCGGCCAGACCCAGCGCCGCGGCCAGCTCGTCGTGAAGAATCTTGATGAACGCCTGCCCGGGGCTCAGGCTGCGGGTGATTTCCGCACCGATCGCACGCTGGCGCACGTGCTCGACGAAATCGCGCACGACCGGCAGCGCGACATCGGCCTCGATCAGCGCGCGGCGCACGTCCCGAACCGCGTCGGCAACGTTTTCCTCGGTCAGGCGTCCCTTGCCGCGCACGCGCTCGGCAACGGCCTTCAGTCTCGAACTCAGATTGTCGAACATTGCGCTTCCGGAAGATTTCTGCGCGGCGGTGCCCGCGTGGATAACGTCACATTTTACCCGTATTACAGCGTTTCGGGAGCGTTAATTGATCGCTTGACACGGTAGCGAAGGGTTGGCGACCATGGAACGCGACCTAAGCTACAAAGGAGACTCACCCCCGTGGGTGACGACGTTCCCCTAGGGGTCCTCTTCGGGCTCCTGGCATTTTTGCTGATCTGTTCAGCGTTCTTCTCGGGCACCGAAACTGCCCTGATGACCCTCAACCGCTATCGGCTGAGGCACAAGGCCAGATCGGGACATCGCGGCGCCAAGCTCGCCGAAAAACTGCTCGAGCAGCCGGACCGGCTGATCGGGCTAATCCTGCTCGGCAACAACCTCGTCAACGTTCTGGCGGCCCAACTGGTGACGCTGATCGCGTTAAGCCTCGGCGGTCCGATATGGGTGGCGATCAGCGGCTTCGTGTTCACGCTGGTCATCCTGATCTTTGCCGAGGTCACGCCGAAGACGTTCGCCGCGCTGCATCCGGAACGCATCGGCCTGCCGGCGACTTTCATCTACTACCCGTTGTCCAAACTCCTCGCGCCACTCGTGTGGACGATCACGATGGTCACCAATGGCTTGCTGAGACTCCTGGGTGTCAGCGTCGAAGACGGGGATGGCGACCATCTGACTGTCGAGGAATTGCGAACACTGGTAACCGAGGCAGGCGCGCTGCTGCCACGCCGCCGCCACCAGATGCTGGTCGGCATCCTGGAATTGCAGGACATCACAGTCGACGACATCCTGATTCCGCAGACCGAGATTGTCGGCATCGACCTCGCCGACGAATGGAACACGGTGCT
>JBPCXI010000029.1:0-3300 GCA_051008895.1 Gammaproteobacteria bacterium
CCCTGCAGCACGCCGGGCGTTCCCGTGGCGAGCGTTGCTGCGTTCTGCCCGAGGCCGTCGCCGGTACCGCCAGCCTCGACGCCGATCAGCTCGATGTCATCGGCCAGCAGCGGATGAAAAAGCCCGATCGCGTTGGAGCCGCCGCCCACGCAGGCAAATGCGGCGTCAGGAAGGCCACCGGCCTGCTCGATCATCTGCTGTCGCGCTTCCTTGCCGATGACCGACTGCAGCTCACGCACGAGGTAAGGATACGGATGCGCGCCCACGGCTGACCCGAGCAGGTAGTAGATACCCTCGGGGTCCGTGACCCAGGTGCGAAGGGCTTCGTCGATCGCTGCGCGCAAAGTCTGGTCGCCGGTTTCGACCGCGACGACCTCGGCGCCCAGCCGGTGCATGCGATCTACATTTGGCGCCTGCCGTTCCATGTCTACAGCGCCCATGTAGACGCTGCACGGCAAACCAACCCTCGCACAGGCCGCCGCGGACGCGACGCCGTGCTGACCGGCGCCCGTCTCCGCAATGATTCTCTGCGCGCCGAGGCGCTTGGCCAGGATCGCTTGCCCTATCGCGTTGTTGATCTTGTGGGCGCCCGTGTGCGCCAGGTCTTCGCGCTTCAGCCAGACCTCGGCGCCCCAGTTCTCGCTAAGGCGCGGCGCATAGGTCAGCGCCGTCGGCCGGCCGACCCATTCGCGCAGCTCGCGCTGGAATTCCTCCTGGAATGCGGCATCGTGCAGGTGTTCATGCACCCCTTTCTCTAGCCGCTCGAACGCGGGCACCAGCGTCTCTGGCACATAGCGTCCGCCGAAAGGACCGAAACGGCCGCTCTCATCGGGCAGATCGCCGTTAATCGTTGCGTCGAGCAGCGCCGACGCCTCGTCCGCTTGCAACAATGCACTCATAGGGTTTTCTCCGCGGCTCTCACCGCACTGATGAACTGTTCGATTAACGCTGAATCCTTCTTGCCCGGTGACGTCTCGACGCCGCTCGACACGTCGACACCCCAGGGCCGCACGGTCGTAATCGCCCGGACGACGTTGTTCACCCCGAGGCCGCCTGCGAGAATCATGTCGCCGTTGGCAGCCAGGCCAGCAGCAGCCGACCAGTCGACCGTTTCGCCCTTGCCGCTCTTCGGTCCCTCAAAGACGAAGGTGCCATCCGAGTTCGGTCGCGGCCCGCCCTCGCGAAACACGGGCCAGCGTTCGACCGTGTACGGCACGTCCAGCGCCTCGAAATCACCCGAATCAGTTTGTAATACATCGGGCTCGAAAATCTTCAATACCTCGAGCCACTCGTCGTTGGCCGGGTGCAGCATCACGGCAACACGCTTTACGTGTTGCGGTACGCTTTCACTGATCGTCCGCGCCTGCCCGGGCGTCACCTTGCGCGCCGACTCCGCAAAGACAAAACCGAGCGCATTGGCGCCGGCCTCAACGGCACTTTCAACGTGCTGTTGATCACTCAGGCCACATATCTTGACGAACACGCTCATGCCGCGGCCCGGTTGCCGCCCGCTTCGCGCATGGCGGCCACGAGCGATGCGGGATCGTCGCTGCGCATCAACGCCGTGCCAACGAGCGCTGCTCGATAACCCCAACCGGCCACGCGAGCTGCGTCGTCGACCGTGTGCAATCCACTCTCGGCGACGCATGTAGCCGCCGGCAGCTGCGGTGCGAGTTTTTGCAGGCGGTCACTGTCAACGGCCAGCGTTCGCAGATTGCGCGTATTGACGCCAACCAGCAGCTGGCCCGCGTCGGCGCGCTCCCGGTCCGTATTGTTCTCGAGCAGCTTCGATGCGCGCCGCAGATCCTCGGCATCGAATGCTTCGAGCAGCACGAACAGGCCATGCTCCCAGGCGCGATCAAGCATCTCCCTGAGTTTGGCCTCCGGCAACATCGTTGCAATCAGCAGCACGCCACTGGCGCCGGCCTTGCGCGCTTCCGACACCTGCACGGGCTCCACGAGGAAATCCTTGCGCATGACGGGCGTGCCGGGCACGGCGCTGACGACGTCCTGCAGGTGAGCCAGCGCACCCGAGAACCGGGTCGGCTCGGTCAGCACTGAAATGGCGGTTGCACCGCCGCTCACGTATTTCCTGGCGCGCCCGGCGCGATCGCTGCCCGGCGTCGCGAGGTCACCCTCGGCGGGCGAACGATCCTTGATCTCGGCGATGACGCCGAAGGCGCCAATGTCGAGAGGCACGACAGGCTTGTCGAAGTCAGCCGACGAAAACGGCGTATCGACCGCTGACGCCCGCTCGGCGCTCGATCTGGCCATGTTTTGCAGGAAATCGCTCATTGATTCTCGAAGTGGGCACGCAGGCGCTGCAGGAATTGCGCGGCACGGCCATCGTCAATGGCAGCGGCCGCCTGCGCGACGCCGTCGAGCGCATTTTTCGCGGCACCCTGTACCTCGAGCACGAGCGATGTGCCCATGAGCAACGCATCGCGGTGCGCGCCTTTGTCCTCACCCGTGAACACACGAATCAGTTCACTGGCGTTGTGTTCAGCGTCGCCCCCCTCGAGATCTTCGGGTGCGCAGCGCTTGAGGCCATAGTCCTCGGGCGACCGGCGCGTTTCGTCAACGACACCGGGTCGTACGTCGTACAACCAGAAATCACCAGCTGGCGTCGCTTCGTCCCAGCCGGGCTCGCCGTGCACGACAAAGGCCCGGTCGATCGGCATGCCCGCCAGCGTTTCGGCCATGAGGTTGGCCGTGTGCTTGCTGAAAGCGCCGATGAGCTGGTACGGCGGCGCCGCGGGATTCGTGAGCGGGCCGAGAACATTGAACACGGTGCGTACCGACAATGCACCGCGAATCGGTACAACCGCTTTCATTGCCGGGTGATAAGCCGGCGCGAACAGGAACGTGAAACCGGTGGCCTCAAGGCAGGCGATAGCCTGTTCCTCGTGCAACGGCAGTGGCATACCCAGCGACTCGAGCATGTCGGCACTTCCCGAGCGGCTCGATACCGAGCGGTTGCCGTGCTTGACCACGCGTGACCCACAGGCCGCCGCCAGCAGACCCGTACCCGTCGACAGGTTGAGACTGCCGGAACCGTCGCCGCCCGTGCCTACCGTATCAACGGTCGGCGGACCGTCAGGGATCTCGGGATGCAGCGCAAGCTCCCTCATCGCCGTGGCGAAGCCACGAATCTCTTCAGCTGTTTCGCCCTTGGCTCGCAGGCCCGCCAACGGGGCGCCTGCGAGCGCCTCCGGCAGATCGCCTTCCGCGAGTTTGTGCATGAGCTCGTAGGCCTGAGACTCGCTGAGGTCATTGCCATCGAGCAGCTTGTCGAGCAAC
>JBPCXI010000030.1:0-4611 GCA_051008895.1 Gammaproteobacteria bacterium
ATCGAACCGTTGGCGCAGTCGTACGGCCCGCCCGCGAGTGCCGCCACGCCACCGATGCGGTTTGCGAGCGAGACGTGCGCCTGCACGGCGAGATACCCGCCCGCTGAAACGCCCGACACGGTCACGAGTGGTTTGAGATCTGCATCGGCCATCATCGGCCCGGCCGGTACTTCGGGTTCCGGGGCGGGTGACTCCGAGCATGCCGCGATGCCGCAGAGCAACAGCGCGGCGACCAGCAAACGCGTGGACTGGTCAGTCAAGTCGTTCCATGAATTCAAGAATCGCATTCTGTGCCTCCGGTTCGTCTAGCACGGGTGCGTGGCCCCGGTTGGGAACCACGACGACTTCGAGGTCGGTTTTCACGTCGCGCATCTCGGCGACAATTTCGTTGGTCAGGATATCGGACAGCGCGCCGTGTACCAACAACACGGGTTTGTATTTTAGCTTCGCGAACAGCTGCCACGGGTCCGTCCGGAGCCCGGACACGCCCTTGCGCGCAGCGACGCCAATGTTGCGGTCGAAGTTCAGGTCGTAGCGCCCGTCGGCAAGCCGTTGATAAGTGATATCCGCGAACCACTGCCACTGCGACTCGTCCCAGTCCGGGTACGCGTGCCCGTAGTTCTCCCGGGTCGCTGTGATGGCGCCGTCGCGGTCCGGCGATATCGGCAGTTTACCGGCGTTCGCAACGACGCGCGCGATACCGTCGGGATCGAGTCTCGGGCCGACGTCGTTGAGGACGACGCCTGCAATCGCGTCGGGCCGCTCGTGCTGCATGAGCACGGACATCATGCCGCCGAGCGATGTGCCAATCAGTGCCATGCGGTCGATCTCGAGTATGTCGATGAGTTTCCACACATCGGTGACGTACTGCGCCGGGTGGTAGTTGGACCAATCGGGGTCGTAGTCGGAACGGCCGCGGCCGCGAAAATCGAACGCGATTACGCGGTGCCTGGCATTGAGCACCGACGCGATCGACTCGAAGTCGCGGCTGTTGCGCGTCAGTCCGTGCAGGCAGAGTATGGGTAATCCGCCAGGTTCTGGCGGGGCGTAGTCGCGGTAGTAGATTTCGAGGCCGTCGGCGGACTCGAAGAATCGCTCCACATAGGGCGGCCTACTTGCCACGACCGCCCCGCGAAACGAAGGCTTCGATGCCGGCCAGCGCATCGGCCGACTTGATACGTTCGACGAACGCCCGGCGTTCCGCTTCGAGGCGCTCCGCGAAGTCGGGCGGGACGAGCAGGCGCTTGCTCGCGCTCAGCGATGCCTCGTTACCGGCGCGTACATGGTCGCAAATCTCAGAGAGCGATTCTGCGAGTGTTGCGCTACTCGCGAAGTGGCTTGCCATACCCCATTCCATTGCCTGCTCGGCCGAGATCGTCAGGTTGGCGGCGAGAATCGTGGCGGCACGGCTGCGACCGATGAGGTCGGGTAGCAGAGCGGTCCAGCCGCCGTCGGGACTGAAGCCAACGATCGAGTACCACGGCGTGAACGATGCACGCTCCGTAACGACGACTATGTCACCCGCGAGCACGAGGCCGAGCGAGCCACCCGTGACCTGGCCGTCGACGGCGACGATGACGGGCCGCGGCGACTCGATGAGCCGCGAAATGGCCTCATTGAGCCGGCCAACGATATTAGTGGCGTACTCTTTGATACAGGACGCGTTATCCAGGAATCCTTGCACGTCCCCGCCGGTCGAGAACGACGCGCCGCTTGCGGCAAGGACGATGGCGCGGACATCGGTCCGCAGCTCGACCTCATCGATTGCTGCAATGAGTGCGTCGAGCAAAGGCGGCACGAGACTGTTGTGCCGCTCTGGACGATTCAGCGTGATCCTGGCAATGCCCTCGCTTACGGATATCAGTACCAAACCGTCTCCCGCATCACTTGGCCGCGCCGGCCGCCGTCTTGCGCTCTTCCTTCTCGAAGTATTCGGGTGCAGCCGTGCCCTTGGACTTGAGGTTCTCCAGGGCCTGGTCCGTCATGGTGTATTGCTCCGGAAATGATGAGAGTCGTGAAATACTGCATTGCCGCATAATCTCTCATGGTCTGGGGTGAAACATCGATTATTCAAAGACATACCGCCCCGGCGCATCGCGGAGGACCTTGTAGCCCTTGCGCGACGCGCCTATCTGCGGTGGCTTACGGTCGCCGCTGGTCCGCTCGACCAGCCAGTCGCTCCACGCACGCCACCAGGAGCCGTCGTTCGATTCGGTCTCCGCTGCCCAGCGATCGGGGTCCACGTATAAATCGCCGGGCTTGCGCACGGCCATCTGGTAGCTGCGCCTCGGGTGGTCCGGGCCGCAGGCGATACCTGCGTTGTGACCGCCCGTCGTAAGCACGATCGTCATCTCGTTGTTCATCAGGCGCCGCGCCTTGTAAACCGATTGCCACGGAGCTACGTGATCCGTAACCGTGCCAAGCAGGAAGGTCGGTACGCGGATGTCGCCAACGCAGACCGGGACGCCACGGACCAGGTAGCGGCCCTCCGCAAAATCGTTGTCGAGGTAGCAGGTGCGCAGGTACTCCGCGTGCATGCGACACGGCATGCGCGTGCCATCCTCATTCCAGGCCATCAGACCGTTGAGCTTGCGGTCCTTGCCGAGCAGGTAGCGGTCGACGGCGGGCGCGTAGACGAGGTCCGCCACGCGTAGTGACGTGAACGCGTTGACCATGCTCTCGATGTCGAGGTAACCCTTGCGGCCCATGCGCGCCTCGAGGAAGGACAGAGCGCTGTCGCCGAGGAACAGTGCGATTTCGCCGGCATCGCGAAAATCGATCTGCGAAGCAAATAGCGACATCGACTGCATCCGGTCGTCACCCTCGCGCGCCATGTACGCCGCAGCGATGGAGAGCAGCGTGCCGCCGAGGCAGTAGCCAACGGCATGGAATTTGGGTGCCCCGGTGATTGTCGTCACCGCGTCGATCGAATTCATTACGCCACTGTGCAGGTAGTCGTCCATTTGCAGGTTGCGCTCCGCGGCAGTTGGATTCTTCCACGAGACGATGAACACGGTGTGACCCTGCTCGATCAGGAAGCGTACGAGCGACGCGTCCGGCGTGAGGTCGAGGATGTAAAACTTCATGATCCAGGCCGGGATAATCAGCACGGGCTCCGCACCGACGCGCTCGGTGGCGGGCTGGTATTGGATCAACTCGATCAGCTCATTCTCGTAGATTACCTTGCCGGGTGTGATCGCGAGCTGCTTGCCGACCTGGAATTCTTCATGGCCCTGGAGCGGTTCGCCCTCTGCAATACGTCGCCGGTCGTCGATGAAGTTCCGCGTGCCGCGGACCAGGTTTGCACCGCGCTCCTTCCGCGTAGTCTCGATCACATCGGGATTCAGTGCGGGCACGTTGGCCGGCGAGAGCAATTCGGCTACCTGGCGTGCGAGGAACTCGACGAAAGCCTCGTGCTCGGGACGAACGCCCTCGATGCCCGTCGTGAGTTCGCTGGCCCAGGCCTTGCCGAGCTCGTGGCCGTGCGCCAGAACGTTGAACGGCCAGCGCTGCCACGCTTCGCTCTTCATACGGCGGCTGTCCGAGCCGGGCAACCCGTCTTTCGACAGCAGGGCATCAATGTTGAACCGCGAGAGCTCCACGCTCTTGCGTAGCAGGCTCTCGGACAGTTCGAATAGCTTGCCCGGCGAAATCGCGAGGTGCCCTAGCCAGTCAAAAATTGCCATCGAGATCTCGATCGGCGACATGCCGAGGGTGGCATTGGCCAGCAGGCCGCGCAGCTCGCGGTTGAGCTGATTGGCCTGGTCGGGCCTTAGCCAGCGCTGATCACCGACCAGCTGCTTAAGCAATACGATGGCATCTGACGGCCGCCCCTTTGTCTTATCCAACATCGTCGTCGTCCTTACGAATCAGTCGTTCTTCGGGCATAGGTGCATCAACTCCGTTCGAGCCCGACGTCCCGTACGTAGACGAGCGCGCGCCCGTCGCACACGAGGGTACCGTCGCCCGCGTGACAGGTCGTCTCGAGGTCCACGAGGTGTTTCTCCAGCCTGAGTTTCGTGATCTCGACGCGGGCCGTCAGCGTATCGTCGACTGCGGCTGGTGCAACGAACCGGCTCTCCTGTTTGAGGTAATTTGTGCCGATGCCCGGCAGCTCGACGCCAAGAAGGTAAGAGAACAATGCGTAGATGAGTGGCTCGGGTACGGATTCGTCGGCGACCGCGTGTCCGCCGAGCGCCGAGTAGCCGGCGACGTCGTTCGCCGAGAAACTGCGCGAGACCTCGGCTGCCTGACCCAGTTCGAATTGCCCGCTCACGGTGTCACCTCCCGCAGTACCGTTCGGCCCGTGCAGGTAATGACATCGTCGGCGACACGCTTGCAGTTGACCGCAATGGTCACAGTGTCGCCGTCAGACGCAACGACCTCCGCCGAGAATCGCATGAGTTCGTCGGCGTAGGTCGGTGCCGGGAACTTCAGGTCCTGGAAGAGCTGCGTTGCCCCCGGGAGGAGGCGATCCACGAGCCCACGCAATACGGTATATAGCAGCATGCCGTGCGACACGGTGCGCCCGAATCGAGTGCGCGCCGAGAATTCGGGGTCGACGTGGATCGGGTTGTCGTCGCCACTAAGCGCTGCGAAGTCGTCGAAGTC
>JBPCXI010000031.1:0-25602 GCA_051008895.1 Gammaproteobacteria bacterium
CTCGCGCGCCTGTACCTGCTGCCCGTCTATTTCTTCTCGGGATTTGTGCCGCGGCGGGCGAACCTGTGGGTATTCGGGTCGTGGGGCGGACAGCGCTTCGCCGACAACTCGGCCGCGCTGTTCATCCATTGCCACGAACGCCTCGATGACGACACAGAATGCGTCTGGATCTCGCATCGCCCGTCTATCGTGCGCGAGGTCCGGGCCCGCGGCTATCCCGCCCACTGGTGGTGGTCGCCGTCGGGTATCGCATGCTGCGCCCGCGCCGGCGTGCACCTGTTCGATTGTTTCGGCAAAGACTCGAACTTCTGGCTGTCACGCGGCGCACTGCTCATTAATCTATGGAGCGGCGTGCCGCTGAAGAGTTTCGAGCGCGACATCGACAACCCGGCAAGTCGCTACTACCGGCTGTTCCACGGGCCATGGTACGAACGCGTGGTGCTATCGATGCTGATGCCGTGGCACGTCACCCGGCCGGATCTGATCATCTCGACATCCGCCGAGACCGCAGCGATAACCGCCAGGGCTTTCGACGTTGCACGGGATGACGTCCCGACGACCGGCCTGCCGCGCAATGATCGACTGCTGTCGCCCGAAGCTGCGCACAAACTTCCCGCCGCAGTCGACGCACTGAAGCAAGCCGGCCGACGGCTGGTATTCTACCTGCCGACGTTCAGGGACAGCGGCGACAACTTCATCGACTTCGACTGGCGTCGACTCGATACCTTGCTTGACGAAAAATCCGCGACGCTTCTGATCAAGTTTCATCCGGTGGACGACACGCGCCTCGAAATATCTGCGAAAAACGTCGTGGCGCTCGACCGCGGCATCGACATTTACGCATTGTTGCCGCATGCGGCGGCACTGATCAGCGACTACTCCTCCGCAATCTGGGACTTTCTGCTATTGCAGCGCCCGGTCATTCTGTTCGCGCCGGACATCGACGCGTTCGTCGCGAACAGCAGATCACTGGTGTTCGAACCCGAGGAAATCGGACTCGGCCCGGTCTGCCGGAATTTCGACGAACTGGAGCAGCGCCTGCGGCAATTGGCGCTAGATCCCGCGGAGAGCTCAGGCCCCGACGATTCCACGGCGGCCGTAACTCGCAGATTTCATGCGCATCTCGACGCGGGAAGCTCGCAGCGAGTGCTCGACGCGGTTCAGGCGCGACTCGCGGCCCGCCAGCCGTCGCGATCCGGGAAGCTGGCACAGCTGCGCTATAAATTGCGCTACAACTCGTGGCCGCGGCTCGTCATCAACGCGCTGAAGCGCGTCGGCATTACTGTGCTTCCCTACTATCTGTTTCGCCGGCCGCTTGCCGAAAGCTCGCACGAGCCGGACGATTCCGGCTGGAAGTTTCGCGAGCTGACGCTCGACGATGTGCCGGCACTGGCCAGGTTGCCCATGGTGCACGGGAGTGCGGATACTTTTCGCGAGCGCCTGCTGAACGGGCAACGCAGCTTCGCGCTGACGCGCGACGGCGAAATCTTTTCATTCAATTGGGCCGACCCCGATGCATGCAGTTATCCCGGCGAGAACTTCTCGCTCGCAGATGACGAAATCTACCTTTACGACATCTATACGGTGCCTGAGCAGCGCGGCAACAACCTTGCGCCAATATTGAGCGAGTACTATTCGCAACAGTTGCGGGCGGAGGGTATCCGTACCGTCGTCAGTACCGTGGATGCGCTGAACCGGCCGTCACTGAACTACTCGCGCAAGGTCGGGGCGACCCGGGTTCGCAGGAGTCTCTATCTCAAAATTTTCGGCGTGTTCGAGAAATCGTTCGTACTGCAGGACTATGCGTCTCAGGAGCCGACACCGCATCGCGGATCGCCCTGAGGTAAATCAGTGTAGACTCTGCAGCCATGCCGAAAGCAATAATAACCGGGGCAAACCGGGGAATCGGGCTGCAGTTTTGTCGGTTGCTGACGGAACGAGGCTACGAGGTCACGGCGCTTTGCCGGACCGCCGGAAACGAACTGAGCTCGCTGCCCGTCGACGTCCGCGACGGATTCGACGTCACGGACGGCGACGCGATCGACGCGTTCGCGCAGACGTTAGAACCCGCGAGCGTCGACCTCTTGATCAACAACGCCGGCATCCTGCAGGGCATGTCCCTCGAATCGCTGGACGTCGACTCGATACGACGACAATTCGAGGTCAACGCAGTCGGCCCGCTGCTCGTGACGCGCGCACTGCAGCCCGCGCTGAAGCCGGGCGCGAAGATCGCGCTGATCACCAGTCGCATGGGATCGATCGCCGATAACGACTCCGGCGGCAGTTATGGCTATCGCATGTCGAAGGCCGCGCTGAACGCGGCCGGTGTATCACTCGCGAGAGATCTGCAAGGGCACGGTATCGCCGTCGCGATCCTGCACCCGGGTTACGTCAGGACCGACATGACCGGCAACTCGGGCCTGATCGACGTCGACGAATCCGTCGCGGGACTACTCGCGCGCATCGATGAATTGACGCTGGAAACCTCGGGCAGCTTCTGGCACACGAACGGCGAAGTGCTGCCCTGGTAGGACATCACCAAGAGGTACGGAAAATGACACGAACGCGCTTACAGGTGGCCTTGATACTGGCGCTCTTCTGCGCCGCCGGTAATGCGACGGCCGCGGACGATGCGGCAATTGCGAAGGCATTAGCGAGTGACCTTCGCGCGGAAGATGCGAGCGAGCGCGACGCGCGCAGCAGACCGGAAGTGGTTCTCGGCTTGCTGGATTTGCAACCGGGCGACTCGGCGGTCGACATATTCGGCGGCGGCGGTTACTACGCCGACCTGATGGCCGCGATGGTCGGACCCGACGGCAGCGTAATTTTGCACAACAATACGCCGTACTCCGGATTCGTCGAGAAACAGAATAAAGCACGCTACGTCGACAACGGTGTCCCGGGCGTCACGCTACTCAAAAGTGAAGTCGATGAACTGCAGCTGGGGCGGGATCGCTTCGACGCCGCGCTGATGGTCATGTCCTATCACGACCTGCACTACACCGCACCACAGCGCGGCTGGTACGACACCGACGTGCCGCTGTTCCTGGCGCAGGTGCACACTGCGCTAAAGCCGGGCGGCAGGCTCGTGATCGTGGACCACGCCGCAGCGAAGGGTAGCGGCAAGGCAGCAGCGCAGGACATCCACCGGATCGAACCGGACTACGTCAAGCAGGAAATTGTCGCCGCGGGCTTCCGCTTCGTCGATAGCAGCGATGTATTGAGTAACCCGGAAGACGAACACACGAAAATGGTGTTCGACAAGTCGATTCGCGGCGAGACCGACCGGTTCATCCTGTCATTCGAGAAGTGACCGACACCAAGTACCCGCGCCTGCTCGCGCCGCTCGACCTGGGGTTCACGACGCTCAAGAACCGCGTGCTGATGGGCTCCATGCATACGGGGCTCGAAGACGGTAAACAACACGAGCGCCTCGCCGCCTATTTCGCCGAGCGCGCCCGCGGCGACGTCGGCCTGATCGTGACCGGCGGCTATGCTCCCAATCGTGCCGGCTGGGTCAAGCCGTTTGCGGGCAAACTGACGACTCGCGGCGAAGCCGCGCGGCATCGGCACGTAACCGATGCGGTGCATGCCGAAGGCGGGAAGATCGCAATGCAGATCCTGCATGCCGGTCGCTACGCCTACCATCCGTTCCCGGTCGCGCCGTCGCGCATACGCTCGCCGATCTCACCGTTTACGCCACGAAAACTGTCGGCGCGCGGCGTCGAGAAACAGATCTCGGCGTTCGTGCGCTGTGCACGACTCGCGCGCGACGCCGGATACGATGGCGTCGAGATCATGGGGTCCGAGGGCTACCTGATCAACGAATTTCTCGTCACGCATACGAACAAACGCACGGACCGCTGGGGCGGCGACTTCTCGAATCGCATGCAGTTTCCGATCGAGATCGTGTCGCGTACCCGGGAGGCTGTCGGCGAAGACTTCATCATCATCTATCGGCTGTCGATGATCGACCTGATTCCGCAAGGCAATTCGTGGGACGAGACAGTCACCCTCGCAAAAGCGGTCGAATCCGCCGGCGCCACGATAATCAATACCGGCATCGGCTGGCACGAAGCGCGGGTCCCGACAATCGCGACTTCGGTACCGCGCGGCGCATTCACGTGGGTTACGAAGAAGATGAAGCATGAGGTGTCGATCCCACTGGTGACGTCCAACCGGATCAACCTTCCTGAGACGGCGGAACAAATCCTGACAGACGGCTGCGCCGACATGGTCTCGCTCGCCCGCCCGATGCTCGCCGACCCGGCGTTCGTCACCAAGGCGAGCGCGGCGCGCGCCGACGAGATCAACGTCTGCATCGCGTGCAACCAGGCATGCCTGGACCATACATTCTCGAACAAGCTGAGCAGCTGCCTCGTCAATCCGCGTGCGTGTCACGAGACCGAACTGAACTACGTGACAACGACGGCGCAGCGCCGCTACGCTGTTGTCGGCGCGGGGCCCGCGGGGCTATCCGCTGCATTGGTGCTCGCAGAGCGAGGCCACGCCGTTGACCTGTACGAGGCAGCGGCGACGATTGGCGGACAGCTCAACATGGCCAAGGTTATTCCGGGCAAGGAAGAGTTCCACGAGATGCTGCGTTACTTCTCGCGGCAGCTCGAGCTGCGGCGAGTCAACCTGCACCTTAATTCGCGCGTCGATGCTGATGCGCTGATCGCCGAGGCGTATGACGGTGTCATTGTCGCGACCGGCGTGACGCCGCGCGTGCCGCGGATCGAAGGGTGGGAACATGCGAAGGTACTCAGCTACGTCGACGTGTTGCGCGATCGCGCGCAAGTCGGCGAGCGCGTCGCGATCGTCGGCGCCGGCGGCATCGGTTTCGACGTTGCGGAATTCCTGATTCACGACGGTCACTCGCCGACGATGGACCTCGACGAATGGCTTGCCGAGTGGGGTGTCGTCGACCCGGCCGAAGCTCGCGGTGGCATCTCGACCGGGTCTGCGCAGCCTGATTCGACCGGGCGCGAGGTGACTCTGATGCAGCGCAAGCCGGGGAAGCTTGGTGCAGGCCTGGGCAAAACGACCGGATGGATACACCGCGCGACGCTAAAGATGAACGGCGTGCGCATGATCGGCAACGTCAACTACGAGCGCATCGGCGATCAGGGCCTGCAGATCAGCCACGGCAAGAACCGTGACAACCCGACCTGGCTCGACGTCGACAACGTCATCCTGTGCGCAGGTCAGTTACCGTTGCGAGAACTCAAAGCGCCGCTCGACGACGCCGGCGTCCCGGCGCACCTGATCGGCGGCGCGGACGTCGCGACCGAACTCGATGCGAAACGCGCGATCGATCAGGGCAGCCGCCTCGCCGCTCGACTCTGACCTCGGGTACGCGCCGGCGACACCACGGCGCACCGCCGCATGAACCCTTTGGCGATATCTCGCGACTAACGAACAGGAGGAATTTACGACCGCGATACCGCGAGGTGTTACATGATGAAATCGCTGCCAACCCTGATGCTGTTCACCGCGCTGGCCGCAACGGTGTCGACGCGCGGACATGCCGAAGAAGCGGAGCCCGCCGCGGCGGACGAAATCCGGTTCGAAATGTCGGACAAGCGTTCGAATATCCGCGCCGGCGTCATCGACTGGATCAAAGAGCGCAACGCGACCGTCGGCCTGGTCAGCGATTTCGCGCTGCCGGGCTCAAAGGCGCCGCTGCACCTGGACATCGATCCCGGCGACGATGAGTTCGTGATCGAATGGGACATCAAGTTCCGCTGAGAGCACCTCAGCGAATCGCGTCGAGCGGTTGATTGAATTCGACGAGGAACCCATCGGGATCGTAGAAACGCGTCACATTGACGCGAATGACGTCGCTGCCATCATACGACGGATACTCGGTGTAGGTAGGCCCGTTAATGATCTCGACGCCCGGCGCCGCCGCGATCTTTGGCCAGCGTTCGTCGAGTTCGGTCGTGTTGAACAGCACCACCGAATTTCCCGGCGTAAACCCTTCCTTCCGAACGGGTTTCACGTGCGCAGGGTGATCCGGATTATTGAACTCATAGTCGACAAGCCCGAGGACTCCGATAAAGTCATTATTCGCTTTCAAGAAGACGAGCCTGATTTCCTGCTGCCGATCTTCGTTTTTGTGCGGACGGCGGATGATATTGTCGTAGATCACCTCCATCCCGATGGCATCGCGATACAGCGCTAACGATCTGTCAATATCGCGCACGATCAGCGTTTGCCGCCTGAGAGTCAGCGGGTCGAACTGCGCGCTCTCGCTCGACTGCGCCAATACCGTGCCCACATTCAGACTTAGCGTTGCCAGCAAGCAGCACACTGCGCGCTGCGAGCACGATACTGAGAATGGCATCGTCTGCTCCTCATCAATCGATCGGACACGCATTGTCGCACGGGGAACAGAGCGCGCGTAGCGCTTGTCATCGATGGCGGCGGCGGCGTACAGTGACACGAAACGGAGGCCGCATGAACCGATTCAACTCTGCGCGTCGCGACATCCTCAAGAGATTCGCTTCCGGCACCGTCGTCGGGGCACTGGGGTCGCTGTACTCTTTGTCGGCATCGTCGGCAGACCAAGTTTCGCGGCCGAACGTGAACGGTCCGGTCGTTCGCAAAGGTGACGCGGACTACGAGGCCTGGCGCCAGGCGATGGTTTTTCACCGCTCGAAGCCCGATCGCTATCCCGACATGATCGTGCAGGCGCAGTCGGTGGAAGACGTGCAGGCGGCCGTGCGCTACGCGGCGAAGAACGGTCTCAAGGTCACGACGCGCAGCGGCGGTCACAACGCGACGGGTTCGTCGTTGCGCGACGGCGGCATATGTCTCGATCTCTCCACACTGAACGAGGTGCGTATCGACGACGGGCGAAAAATCGCGCTGACGCAACCGGGCGTGAAGAGCGTGCAGCTCGCGGCGCAGGCGGGGGCGCGTGGTCTGAGCTTCCCGGTACCGCACTGCCCGTCGGTCGGGCTCGGCGGCTTCGTGATGGGTGGAGGTATCGGCCTCAACTACACGTCGCGCGACGGTTTCGCGGCGCTGTCGATCGAGGCCGCCGAGATCGTCACGCCGACCGGGGAACTCGTCGTTGCCAGCCGCGACGAGAACCCGGATCTGTACTGGGCCGTGCGCGGCGCCGGCCCGGGCTTCTTCGGCGTCGTAACGCGCTTTCATCTGCGAGTCTACCCGACGCCGAAGGGCATCCTGACCAGCTCATATATTTTTCCGCTCGAAGAAGTAGAGACGATAACGGCGGAGCTCGACAGGATTCACGAGGGCAAGGATAAGCGTGTCGAGGTGCTGGCCGCGCTGATGCATAACCCGGCCGCGCCCGCCGACGCCGCGCCCGAAGACTCGAAAATCTTTTTCGTCACCGCATTCGCGTTCGGCGACACGCACGCAGAGTCTCGCGAACTACTCGCGCCGTTCGCCCGTTCGGTTCTGCCGCGGGAAAGCCTCGAGAAAGTCGAGTACGAACAGCTGAGCTTTACGGAGCTGTATAAATTTTTCTCGCCCGACATGCCCGGTGGCGCACACGGCCGGTATGCGGTGGATAACGTGCTGACCGACAACCCCGGCAAGATCTTCACCGGCGCCGCGGAGCATTTCCGCTCGACTCCGTCGCCGCTCAATCACGTGCTTGGTGCGTACGGGATGAACCTCGAGCAGCGGGATGATTCCTGCCTGTCGTGGAACGCGAGGCACTACGTCGGCACATTCATTATCTGGCAGGACGAAGCCGACGACGAGCGCAATTTCGCCTGGCTCGAAGGCGCGATAAAGGTCATGGACCGGTACAGACAAGGGCGGTACATCAACGAGGTCGAGGCACGCACGCACCCGGAACGAATTCGCGAGTGCTTCTCGGCGGACAACTGGCAAAAACTCGCGGATGTGCGACGAAAATACGATCCCGATGGCGTGTTTCACAACTACCTGGGCTATGGCTAGCGAGCGTCCAGTCGCCTATCGACCCGGCGCCCGTCGACCCGACGCCTGGCGCACTGCGGACATCGGGCGCCGACCAGGATGAGTTCGGACCGCAATCGGCAGCTTCCCGGCCCCAAACCATGGTGGAACGACGGCCTGCGGTTCTCATGCCAGGGCAGCGGCAAGTGCTGCGTGTCCTACGGCGCAAACCACTACGTGTACGTTACGCTGGAAGATCGACGGCGACTCGCCGCCGCAACGAAACTACCGACGCGACAGTTCACACGGAAGTACTGCACCAAGCGCGACGGCCTGTTTCATCTGGTCGGTTACGAGGGCCCGTGCGTGTTTCTCGACGGCCGCCGGTGCTCGGTATACGAAGCCCGACCGACTCAGTGCCGCACCTGGCCGTTCTGGCCCGAAAACATGCGCGCCGAAAAGTGGGACCGCGTCGCCACTTTCTGCCCCGGAGTCGGCGAGGGACAGGTTATCCCGGCGGACGAGATTCGGGAAATTCTGCAGAAACAGCGCCGTTCCACCGACGAGCTGTGACGCGATCCTCCACGTACAATCGTCGCAACTCACCGCATCAGTAGTCATCATGGACCCTGTCAGCCAAGCCGTCGTCGGCGGCGCGTTTGCGCAATCCGTAAGCCCGCGGCGAAAGATCGTCGCTTTTACGCTGCTGGGCGCGCTGGCCGGAATGGCGCCCGACCTGGACGTGCTGATCCGCTCGAATACGGATCCGCTGCTGTTCCTTGAATTCCATCGCCAGTTCACGCACTCGCTGATTTTCATTCCTTTCGGCGCACTAATCGTCGCCGCGATCCTGCATTGGCCGTTTCGGCATACGCTGAAATTTCGTGAAACCTGGTTGGCCTGCGTACTCGGCTATGCCACGCACGGGCTGCTCGACGCATGCACGTCATACGGTACGCAGCTGTTCTGGCCGTTCTCGGATCATCGCGTGAGCTGGAACGTGGTGTCGGTGGTCGACCCGCTGTTCACGCTGCCGGTTCTGGGCCTCGTGATTCTCGCCGCGTACCGTAAACAACGCGCATTCACGTTTGCTGCAATGGCGTGGGCAGTCGGCTACCTGCTGCTCGGCTTTATCCAGCACGAACGCGCCTGGACCGCAGCCGAGCAGATTGCGAATGCGCAAGGTCATGCGCCGACGCGCCTCTCGGTAAAGCCGGCCTTCGGCAACATCGTGCTGTGGAAAGCAATCTATGAACACGATGGGCAATATCACGTTAATGCCCTGCGCGCGCTCGGCGAGGTACGCTGGTGCCGGGGCACGCAGGTGGAAAAACTCGACGTTGCGCGACAGCTGCCCGGCCTGAGCGCGACGAGTCGGCAGGCGCGCGACATCGAGCGCTTTCGCTGGTTCTCGAAGAACTATCTCTCTCTGCAGAAGGCGGAAAACCTGATCGTCGACATCCGCTATTCGGCGGTGCCGAACGAAGCCGAGCCGCTGTGGGGCATCCGCATCGACCCGACTGCGCCCGACGAGCATGCCGCATGGTGGGCTCGACGCGATACCGACGCCGGACAACGTGCGCGGTTGCGGGCGCTGCTCGCCGGCGAAGGCTGCCAGCCCCTGCCGGCCGGCTGAAACGCGCACGAACATTCCGCGTATCCGTCGCGGAATTGTGCTCTGACCGAAAAAAAATCTTTTTGTCACACACCTCGCCGTGCGGCCCGACTTTTCTTAGTCGGGTCCGGCATTTGGCTGCATCGGTTTATGTAAAGCGTGATTAAGTTCACAGCCAAATAAATGGCTTTAGTCAAATAATTGACGCCGTAACGGGGATGTTCGGTGTTGGTGTTGTGTTGGTCGCCTGCTTTTTGTGACCTACGTCTCGTTCTCTTCGCGCTGCGCGTCAACTGATTGACGCCAAGCCACTCGCGACGAGCCCAAACCGAACAGTTGAATCGAACCGAATGGGCCGAGCTCGGAGCCGGCCGGAAGGAGAGTGAAGCTGTGAATACATTGAAGATTATTGTCATATCCGTGCTGGCTTTCATGGCCATGCCGGCGCAGGCCGATGACGTGCTCGACGGTCAGATCGAGGCTTTCGTCGTGCGCGCAGATGCCGATGGCAACGAGATTCTCGAAGACGCGTCGGTCGCCAGACCCGGCGAGGTGCTCGAGTACGTGTTGACCTACACGAGCAATGCCGCAGCTCCGCTCCAGGACATCGTCATTTCGGCGCCGGTACCAAGTGGGTCGGAATACATTGCCGGATCGGCGCAAACCGATACCGAGACGAGTTTTCAGGCCAGCATCGACGACGGCCAATCCTGGCAGGCCGAACCGGTCAAGCGCACGGTCAAGACCGAGTCCGGCGCGCGCGAGGAGATTGTCGACCCGACCGAATACTCGTCTCTGCGCTGGAAGAATGAGGTTGCCTTGCAACCCGACGAGACGCGCAAGTTTCGTTATCGCGTACGGGTTTCCGCCGGAAACTCGTAACCCATCAGATTCAATCGATTAAGTCATGAAAAGTGGAGTTGCAATGATGACTGCAAACTTAACCCAGCGTCGGGCCAGCCTGTTCTGGTCAACGGCCTTCGCGCTTGTGCTCTCGCTCTCAGCTGCGAGCGTGCAAGCGGTGGCACCGGATGCCGGTGCCGTTATTGGTAACCAGGCCACGGCGACATATACCGACGGCAGCGGTGTGGCACGGAATACCACGTCGAACACCGTCACCACGGTCGTGGAGCAAATAGCCGGCGTCGATCTGCAAGATCCGCAGACGCGTCCGGTCAATGCGGGCGCAACCGTGAACTTCCCTCATACCGTCGTCAATACCGGTAATGGTCCGGATGCGTTCGACCTGACCGCGGTTGACGGTGGCACGGGAACGATCACATTTACGAACCTGGTGATCTACCCCGACTCCGATGGCAACGGTGTCCCGGATTCAACGACTCCGATCACGCAGACTCCGGTCATACCGCGTGACGGCAGCTTTGGCATCGTGGTGGCAGCAACGGTACCCGGTACGGTGACCGCCGTTGATACCGAGACAATCGATGTCACGGCCACGAGTCAGTTCACGGGAACCGTTCTCGACCTGAACACGGATACGGTGACCGTCACGGCCAATGCAGTCATCAGCATGACGAAAAGCGTGAGCCCGGGCGCCGGCCCGTCGCCGTCGTCCGGCCCGGTCACGATGACGTTGACCTACAGCAACACCGGTAACGCGACCGCAACGACATTTCAAATTATCGACACGCTGCCGGCCGGCATGTCCTATGCAGGACCTGCCGTATGGAGCGGCCTGCCCGCGGTGAATCTCACGACCGCAGCAGACGGAGACGAAGGCGGTATCGATTACTCGGTCGTAGGCAGCAGCGTTACGGCCACCATTGTCAACGTCGCACCAGGTGCCAGCGGCACGCTGACGTTCGACGTGACCGTCGACGGCGGTGTCGCTCCCGGCAACCTCGTCAATATCGCGAGCTACCAGTACGACGATGGCTCGGGTACGACCGTGGGACCGATCGATACGAATCCCGGTACGTACATTGTGGTTGGCGCGCCCGGCGTGGAAGCAACCGATACCGGGTCGGTCAATGACCAGGACGGTGCGGCTAACGACGTCGTTACCGTTTCGACGCCCGTCGTGCAGGGCGCAACCGTCCCGTTCGAAGATCGCGTGATCAACACGGGCAACGGGCCTGATACGTTCGAGATTTCGCTTGCCAGCAATACCTTCCCTGCCGGCACGACGTTCCAGATCTTCAATGCAGATCCCGGTACGGGCGCGCCGACGGCGCCGCTGACCGACACGAACGGCGATTTCAATCCGGATACCGGTGTTCTCGGGCCACTTGCATCTTTCGACTTCGTCATCGTTGCCACGTTGCCACCGGGCGCTTCAGGCAATAACGGCGGTGCGGGGTTCCAGATCGTCGTCGATGCGACATCCGCAGCGAATCCGGCCTTGTCCGACTCGGTCACGAACTTGCTGACCGAAATTACGACGAGCACGGTCGATTTGACCAATGACTCCTCGATCGCCGGTGGCGCAGGTGCGGCCGACGGGCTCGGAGCCGGACCCGAAGGGGCACCGGTGCGCAACGTCACGTCGGGTCCCGGAGTGGTCAGCTTCTCACTGTTCGTCAACAACACGAGCGGGGTCGTCGATAGCTATGACCTGGCGGCGAGCACGGACTCGACGTTCGCGACAATCAGCCTGCCGGCCGGTTGGAGTGTCGTGTTTCGAAATGGCGGTGGCGGCACGATCACGAACACGGGCCCGGTCCCGCCGGGCGGCGACGTCGCGGTGACGGCGGAAGTGACGGTGCCCGCAGGCGCCAGCGCCGGGCAGGTCGATACGTACTTCAGAGCGTTGTCTTCCACGACCGGTTCGTCGGACATCAAATACGATGCGATCACGGTCGCAACCAACCGCGCGTTGAGCCTGACGCCTGACAACACGGGCCAGACTTTCCCGGGCGGTTCCTCGGTCTACGTTCATACGTTGGCGAACAACGGCAATGTAACGGAAACCACCGGTAACCTGTCGACCGTCGACAGTCAGGCTGGCGCGGGCTGGACCTCGGTGGTCTATTGGGATCAGCCCCTCGTCGGTACGCCGGGCGTGCTGGATCCGACCGATCCGGTGGTCTCAAACCTGTCGGACCTCAACGACGGGGACGGTGGCCTGCTGCCCGGTGAGACCGAAACATTGTTCGTCCAGGTCTTTGCACCAGCCGGTGCCAACATCAACGACAACAACGTCACGACCATAACGGCCGAAGCGGAAGACGGTGGTGGCGCTGTTGTTGCAACAGACTCGGCCACCGACTCGACGACGGTTATTGCCGGCGACGTGCAACTGAGCAAGTTGCAGGGCCTCGATGCGAACTGCGACGGAACGCCTGAAGCCGGCTTCGTGACGACCAATATCACGACCGGCGCCATACCCGGGGCCTGCCTCGTGTACCAGGTGACGGCCACCAATAGCGGTACCGCGACCGTCAACACGCTGCTGATAAACGATGTCACACCGTCGTTCACGACGATGACAACGTGTTCCGGCGGCTGTACCGCAGCGGTGACCGGCGGCACGGTCAACACCGTCAGTGCTCCCGCAGACGGCTCCACGGGGCCGATTATCGCGGATGTCGGTGACCTGGCGTCACTGGCAAGTGCGGTGCTCACCTTCACGGTGCAGATCGATCAATAGATCGGCGTAGCAAATGCTTCGGCGGGACAACGGCGGGCCTCGGCCCGCCGTTGTTCCTACGGGGTGAGCACACCGTGAGGAACTTGCGAAAACCAACAACGCAACAAGCTCCGCAAAGTCGCTCTCGGACCATGCGGAAGCCGGGCAAACTCACCCCGAATTTTGTTTTCAGTCTCGTTCTGCTGGCATTCTCCGCACAGGCCATGCCACCGCTACCGGGCACCGCGATCACCAACAGAGCGGACGCGGAATTCTTCGACCCGACGACGTCGACGATCGAAACCCGACAGTCGAACGAAGTCGTAGCAATCGTCGCCGCCGCAAATCGCCTGAGCCTCACGCCCGAATACGATGTCAATCTCCCACCGGGTGCAGCGGTGGAACTACCTCATACGATCGTCAATACCGGCAACAGCCCGGGCCAGTTCGCATTGAATTACAACAATGGCGCGGGTGACGACTACGACATTCAGAACCTGCGGCTTGTCGTCGACGCCAATGACAACGGCGCGTTCGACAGCGGCGAACCCGTGCTTGCTTCCGGCAGCGAAATCGCGCTCGGTCCAGGCGAGTCACGCTCGCTGCTGCTGATCGGCGACGTACCGGCCGGCCTGGCGGACGGGCATTTCGCGACCGCGGCCATTTTCGCTACGGACTCAACGGGAACGGAGCTCGCCCGCGTCGACGATATCGTCCGCATCGATAGCCAGGCAAGCGGCAACTTGCAGTTGACGAAATCCTCGTCGGTTGCGGCCGCGAACCCAGGTGACACGGTCGAGTTCCGCCTCGACGGCAACAACGACGGCGGTACGACGTTGCGCCCTGTCACCGTTAGCGTCGACGGCACCGCGGAACAATACGTCGTTGTCGACGACAGCATACCCGCGAATACGATATTTTCCGCAGTCACTTCACCGGGCGCAGGAGTCGTCCTGTATCACCTGCGCGGTGATCCCCCGCTGAACTTTCGTAGCAACCCGCCGCCGGACCTTGCGCTCATTGATCGAATCGCGTTCGGATTCGGCGCGTTGCCGCCGGCTGCGAGCATTTCGGTCTCTTTTAGCGTGCTGATCAACCAGAACGCCGGCGACCAGATCCGTAACATTGCGACGGGTCAATTCGAGCAAAGCGGCGAGATCATCACGCGGCTAAGCAATACCGTGACGGTAGGGCTGCCCCCGGCGGAGAATCGAATCAACTTCTTCGACGGCGTCGAGCCGAACGTCATTACGCCGATCGCCGGATCGGGTCAGGCGCTGAACGTCTACGCCAATGCTCCGAACTGCAATCAGAATGCGTCGGTCATCGAGACCTATCCGCTAGACCTGGCAGCGCAACTTTCCGGCGACGCCGAGAGCCAGTTCGTCGCGGTCGAAACGAGCGCAAACTCCGGCGAGTTCGCGCTCCTCGATGTCCCCACGGCTCGCTGGCCGGCGGCACCCACCACGTCCAACAACGGTACCGTGGAGGTCGGGCGGAATGACGTTGTTTCGGCAACCTTGAGAAACTGCCCGGGCGTGACACTCACGACCACCATTCAGATCGACCCGAGCGGTGCGGTTTTCGACTCCGCGACGAATGCTCCGGTAGGTGCCGCGACCGTGCGTCTGATCGGGATCGGCGCCGGTGGTGTCGAGTTCATTCCGCGGGTCACCATGCCCGATGGCAGCACGGCGCCGGCGGAAATCGTCACCGCGGCAGACGGCGCATTTCAGTTTCCGATCGTGCCGGCGGGAAGCTATCGGCTCGATGTCGTTGCACCGAACGGATTCCGCTTTCCATCGACGCAACCCGCCGATCAATTCAATGCCGGACGCACGATCGACGGACTGGCCTCCTTCGGGGAGACGTTCACACTGGGTCAGGGCGACACGATTAACTTCGATATTCCGCTCGACCCCGGAACGCTCGCCGGACTATTCGCGGAGAAATCGGCGCGCGCATTTACCGCCGGCGTGGGTGATGTCATTACCTATGATGTGCGAGTTACCAACGGCACGGGCATCGCGCTGCCCGAACTCGAACTGACCGATATATTGCCGGCCGGCGTCGAGTACCTGGCCGGATCGGCGCGAGTAAACGACGCCGAATACTCGGGACCCGGTCCGGCTTCCGGCGGGACCCTCAAATTCGATCTGGGCGCAACCATCGCCGGCGGATCTCACGAGATTTCATATAGCACGCGGGTCGGGCCGGGAGCGCTGGGTACGGTGGCTATGAATCGCGCGCAGGCGAATGCCGGTTCGATCATGTCGAACGTCGCAACGGCCGAAGTCAGGATTGAAGATGCAGCATTCTCCGACGAAGGCATTATCGGCGGAAAAATCTTCGTCGACTGCAACCAGAATCGCGTGCAAGACCCGGGCGACCTGGGGATTCCGGGGGTACGCATATTTCTTCAAGACGGCACGTGGGTCATCTCGGACAGCGAGGGCAAGTACAGTTTCGTCGGTGTGAAGCCCGCAACACATGTGTTGAAAATCGACGTCATCAGCCTGCCGGAGGGAGCCGAGCTAACGACGCTGTCCAACCGCAACGCGGGAGTCGCTGACAGCCAGTTCGTCGATCTCAAACGCGGCGAGTTCAAACGGGCAGATTTCGCGGAAGGCTCATGCAGCGATGAAGTCCTGACGCGCGTCAGACTTCGCCGTGAATCGGGCGAAGTGCGGGTGGCCGACACATCAGAGCGGCTGGATATCGATCTGCGCAGAATTGATCGCCCGCCGAATGCCGATCCTCGCAGCCTGCCTTCGAGCGGCGTCGTCGGGACGGACGGCAGGGTCAAGCCGTTTGAGCCCCTCGTGAATATGCAGCGCAAAGTCGTGCGGGCACCGCTGGGGACGGAAGTGCGCACGCCGCCACGAATCGATCTGGAGCGCCGGCTGGCAACACTGAATGCCGAGCTCGGCTTTATCGATATCGAGGACGGCGACACCTTACCGAGCCGGCAGTTGAGTGTGCGCGTGAAAGGTGCAGCCGGCGCCGACTTCGAACTCAGCGTCAACGGCGCCGAGGTGCCCAACGGTCGGGTCGGTCAGCGGTCCGTTCGGCCCGACGGCGGCGTCCAGGCGTGGGAATACATCGCCGTGCGCTTCACGCAGGGCATGAACCAGCTCGAGCTGCGGCAGGTCGATTCATTCGGCAACGTGCGCGGCGAGATTCGGATCGACGTGCTCGCCCCCGGAACGATCGGACGGTTCGACCTGGACCATGCAGGCACGGCGGTCGCCGATGGGCGCACACCGATACCCATCGTGGTGCGCCTCACTGATGCAGATGATGTACCGGTGACTACGCATCTGCCGATCACGCTCGAGTCTACGCTCGGCTGGTGGGATGTCGACGACCTGAATGCAAACGAACCCGGGGTGCAGACCGTTATCGACGGTGGCGACGCCGTATTCGACCTGCTACCGCCCGACAGTCCGGGCGACGCATTAATTCGCGTCAGCAGCGGCAGTCTCGAATCGAGCACGGAGGTGCGCTTCGCGCCGGAGCTTCGACCGCTCGTCGTCGCTGGCGTCGTGGAGGGCATAGTCGGGCTGAGCCGGCTCGACGCCGACGATGTAAACCCGATCGCTGCAGCAGATGGGTTCGAAGACTCGATAGGGAGTTTTCGTTTTTCGGGTGACGGCGATGCCGCCGGCGGCCGGACCGCGCTGTACCTCAAAGGGCGCGTGCGCGGCGAACGATTGCTCACGCTCGCCTACGATTCGGACAAGGACCTCGAAGATCGTCTGTTTCGCGATATTCGTCCCGACGAGTTCTACCCGGTGTATGGCGATTCGGCGGTTAAAGGATTCGATGCGCAATCCACCGGCAAGCTGTTCGTGCGTGTGGACAAAGGTCAATCGTTCTTCCTTTACGGCGACTACACGACGCAAACGGCGCTCGAGGCCCGCAAACTGACAAACTATCAACGCAGCCTGAATGGATTCAAGCAGCATTACGAGAATGCACGCACATCGATAAACGTATTCGCGGCCTATGACAACAACCGGCAGGTAGTCATCGAGTTACCAGCCCGGGGAGTCTCGGGGCCATACGAAATCGGCGACCCTGGCTTCGTCTTCAACTCGGAAATCATCGAAATCATTACCCGCAACCGGGACCAGCCGGCGCTCGTCGTTAACGTGGCGCCACAGAATCGGTTCGTGGACTATTCGCTGGACGCAACGACTGCCGCCGTCTTGTTCAAACAACCGGTGCCGACTCTCGATCAGAACCTGAACCCGAATTTCGTGCGCATCACTTACGAGTCGGACAACAGGGGGCCGGAGGCCTGGCACTATGGCTTCGACGGCCAGGTACGCGTGACGAACTGGCTCGAAGCCGGCGCAGCCGTGGTGAAAGATGATGACCCGCTCGAGCGGTACGAGCTTATCGGCGCGAACCTGACGGCGGCGCTGTCCGAGAATACACGCGCTGTTGCCGAGCTCGCACAATCACACACACCCATTGACGATCAGGGGCGCGCCGCGCGGCTTGAACTTCGTCACGAAGGCGATCGGCTGAGCGGCAGCGCCCACCTGCTCCAGTCAGACCTGAACTTCGTGAACCCGAATTCCACCTTGCCACCCGGTCGCAAGGTAGCGGCGATCGAGTTCGCATACCTCGCCAGCTACAACACTCAGATCGAGGGCGAGTGGTTGTCAACGGATGACCGCGCGACGGGGGCCAGCCGCTACAGTCAGCTCGTGCGATTGCATCGCGACCTGCCCGGTAACGTGCGGGCGCAGATTGGGATTCGTGACGTCCACGAAACCGCCGCCAGGGCCCTGGCGGCCGAAGGCGACATCGATCCGATCGACTTTACCAGCGTGTTGACGCGGATGGACTGGCAACCGGCGGAATTTCAGGCGGCGAGCTTGTTCACAGAGTACGAGCAAGACGTTGCCGACTCAGACAATCAGTCGCTGGCAATTGGCGCCGAATATCAACTCAGCGACAGAGCGTCGCTCTACGCTCGGCACGAGCTCATATCGAATCTGACCACGTCGTTCAGCTTAAGCGCCCAATCGCTCAGCCAGAACAGCACCCTCGTCGGGATGAACCTGGACTACCTGGACGATACGCGCGTATTTTCCGAGTACCGGGTACGTGATGCGTTTAGCGGTCGAGAGGCGGAAGCCGTGCTCGGGGCCGGTCGCGGATGGAACATCACCGATACCTTGCGTGTCTCGGGGTCGTTCGAGCGCATTCATCCGCTCAACACCGCCGGAATCGAAAGCACCGCGATAACGGGGCTGCTGGAATATACGGACAGCGAGCTGTGGAAAGCGACGACCCGCCTCGAAGTACGCCAGAGCAGTGATGCGCAGAGTCTGCTGAACACCATCGGCTTGTTGCACAAATTGTCGCGCGACTGGACCGCATTAGCCCAGCACACGCTGTCGATCAATCGATTGCGTGACAATGGCGATCAGCTTTATGACCAGCGCTTGCGCGCCGGGCTTGCCTATCGCCAGACCGACACCAACGTATGGAATGCCCTCGCACGGTACGAACTGAAAATACAGTCGGACGATAGCATCGGCGCCGAACGCAAAGTTCACGTCTGGTCTTCCTCGGCCAATGTACATCCGCGCCATGATTTGTCGGTGAGCACGCTTTACTCCGGCAAGTACGTCGCGACGCAAACCGAGGTCAGATCGAGCAGTTCTGCACATTCTTTCGGCGCGCATATCAACTATGACATTACGGAGCGGATCGACCTGGGACTCAGCATGGGCGTGCTCGGAAATCGTGATTTCACGACCCGCAAGTCTCAATTCGGCACCGAAGCCGGCTACATGTTGATCAGCAATTTGTGGGTCTCGGCCGGCTACAACTGGTTCGGGTATGAGGACAGAGACCTGCACACATTCAACTACACAAACCCGGGCGTTTACGCGCGGTTCCGTTTCAAGTTTACCGAAGACCTGTTCGGGTGGCTGAACTAGAGGCAACAGTCATGTATATGGAAATCAGAAGCCTGTGTCTGGTAATCGGAATAACGTTTCTGGCCGCGGCCTGCGCATCGCACTCGCCGACGGAGTCAGATAAAGATGCGGTTTCGGCTTCGCTCGCGCGGCCGCCGGAGAGGATTACCGACTCGGTAATCAAAGCCGATCGCGATTATCTCGCCGGTCTCCAGGCACGGCTGCAGACACTCGCTGACAAGAGCTGGGGAACCAATGACTACCATTTCTGCAAAGCGCAGGCGTGGCTGGACATGGCGACGAACGAGTACTCGGAGAACGACCGCAGCGGCGTCGTAAGCGCGGCGGCGGTCGAGTCTGTGCGTTTGATCGCGGCGATGGAAGACGATGCTGAGGACATTCCCCGCGACCTGCGAGTCATCCCCACGTCGGCGCGCGTGCGCCCGGACCTGTGGGAATTCGTCGAGACGTCACAAGGATCGGCTGCCGCGAGCTGTGCGAGCTGTGACCTTGCCTACCTTGAAGTACAACTCGTATGGATCGGCCACGAGCAGAACGAACTCGGTTGGCGACATGCACTGCCGGCCCAGCAGGCGGCGGATCGCTTGCGCCGCAAGATCACGGCAGCGGAGGACTGCATTGAGCCCCCGGTAGTGGCGCAACCCGCGCCGGTCGAGGAGGAACCGGTCGACGTCCCGCCCGAGGCGCGCCTGCCGCATTTCGTGCATTTCGCGATCGATTCAATCGACCTGGCGCCGGCATCGCTACCGCGGATCACGGCCATAGCAAAGGTACTGCAGGAACGGCCCGACCTGGATGTGCGCGTCGAAGGTTACGCGGATCGACGCGGATCGGTGGCGTACAACCTCGACCTGGCCAGGCGTCGTGCCGAGGCCGTGCGCGATGCCATCGTCGCGCACGGAGTCTATTCGACGCGCCTCAGCGTCGTCGCGATCGGCGAGGATTCGCCGCGCGCAGATGGCGATCGGCCTATCGACTATGCGCGCAACCGCCGTGTAGAGCTCGTCGTCTTGAACGCCGATACATCTGTGAGCCTGGACCTGGCCGAAGCCGACCTGCAACCCGAATCGAACTGATGCTGATCCGTAGCTTAATCGTTGCTGGAATGGTCGCGGGGCTCCTTGCCTCAGCGGCGCACGCCGAGGGTACGTATGAAATCCGCGTTCGGTCCGGGTCCAATGACAGTTTCGCAATGGAGTCGAGCAGGCCGGGCGTCGGTCAACAGTCCGATCTGAACTTGCCGCGCGTTACCTACCTGAAGGTCGACATCACCAACCGGAACGAGCGTATCGATGTCTATACGAGTGCCACCGACAACGTGGCGCCCGGCGGTGCGCCGATGGACATCGCGCTATGGTGCCCCAACAATGCGCCGGACGAAGGCTTTCTCGGCGAACCGGATCTGTCGGGTCATGCCAGCGACTACCTGTCGGCAGATGCGACTATCAATGTGACGAACAACGGCGCCGGCCACATCACAAACTGGTCCGAGGTCGTCGCGGTTCAGAACGCCTCGACGCGGCCGCGAGCTCCCGCTACATTCAATATCCGGAATATTTGCGGCGGCGCGACGGGCACGTACACGTTGCGACTCTATGGTGGTTGCTGCACCTTCAGCCAACCGGTCGTCGAGTTCTTCGACGTCATGGTCCGACGCCGGGCGAGCTCGCTGCGGCGCGGGCGCGTATGGACCAATCATCTGGCATTGCTCGCGCGCGACGGATTCGGCGGTGAATTGCAGACGGAACTTTTCGTCGTTGCCGGCACCGACAATGGCAACAGCTACACCGGGCACCTCTGGAACGTCGATGCCAATGGTATTCGACCGTTCGGTTTTCACTTCTTTGCCAACGATTCGGGAGCCGAACCCGATCAGAACCAGGACATGTCGGTGCGTAACACGGCGTCCCCCACGCCGATCATGCGTCCGCAATATCCGATCTACTTCAATCGGCCGAACAAGCCTGTAATAAATCCGCCATCGCCGAGCTTGTCGGGATTCGAGTTCACGCAGTCATGCAACGGCGCGACGCCGAGCGGCGGCGATTTCACGTTCGCCTCCAGCTTGCCGCTGGACTATCAGCTGGCTATCGACGAGAACGGCGACGGGACGTATCAGGTCAGCGAAGTGATTCTGACCGGCACTGCGGTCGCCGGCAGCAATACGGTCAACTGGAACGGCCTGTTTGCGGACGGCACGCCGGTGCCGCAGGGCACGACGGCCGACCTGCGACTCAGTATCGAGAGTGGCGAGGTGCATCTGCCTTTCTATGACGTCGAGAACCAGGGCAGTCCGACCGGCCCGCTAATCACCCACGCCACCCAGAACACAGGATCCCGCGCGCTCTACTACTGGGACGATCGGCCTGTCGGCGGAACCGCGTCGCCGACGGACGGTACCCTGACACCGCATACCTGGGGCAATGCCGAAGGAAACGTCTCGATCATCGACACCTGGAAGCTGTCCGAGTTACTGACTGCATTCTCGACGACGGTCTACGGTGAGACTTGTACAGCGGAGGGCGGCGTCGAGGGTACGGTTTTCGAAGACGCCGACCACAACGGCCAACTGGACAGCGGTGAGCCGGGCATCGCGGGCATCACCGTCGTGTTGCAGGATCTGGGTAGCGGCATTTGCCTGGAAACCACGACGAACGTCGACGGCGAATACGCGTTCTCGTCAGTTGCGCCCGGCAGCTACGAGGTTGTCGAGGCCGCTCAGGAATCGGGTGCCTGTCCGCCGCTCGGCAGCGATCCGTCGGCGTATGTGTCGACGACGACGAACAGGATTCCGGTGTCGGTCGCGCAGAGCGTTATCCCGAACCAGAACTTCGGCGATTTCAACGGCGCACGACTGCGGGGCCGAATCTTCGAAGACAACGGGGCCGGCAGCGGGACCGCGCACGATGGCCTGGTCAACGGCGCCGAGATCGGGTTCCCGGGCCTCGACGTGACGGCCGAATCCACGCCAGGCGGGTCAATCGTGGACAGCACGCAGTCCGCGGGTGACGGCAGTTTTGTCGTCTGGATTCCGGCGAGCGCTACGGGTGCGACGATCCGGGCGCAGAACGCGAGTGGTACCGCGTCGGTCAGCTCCGACGTGGGTTCAACGGGCGGCGGTAACCCGGGCGGCGATCTGGATGCGGTGCAGTTATCCGTCGTTCCGGGTACGGAATATCAAGGGGTGTCGTTCGGCGATGTGCGACTCCCCGGATTCGTGCCAGAAAATACACGCACGATCGGACCAGGCGCGGTCGTGTTCTATCCGCATACGTTTACGGCGACGACGACGGGGTCTGTCACATTCTCGCTGGAAAACCCCGTGGCAACGCCGGACATTGCCGGCTGGTCCGGTGTCGTACTGGAAGACAGCAATTGCAACGGCGTTGCCGAAACGGGCGAAGCCGTGTTGACCGGCGCCCTTCCGGTCGACGTCGACACTGCCAATGCCATATGCATTCTCGTCAAGATTGCTTCGCCCGCCGGCGCGCCGATCGGCGCTCAGTACAAAATCTCGGCGCAAGCCGATTTCCAATACAGCGGCGCGCCGATCATCAATACCGAAATTCAGCGTGACGATCTGACGTTGATCGCCGCGCCCGCGGATATCGGGCTGGCGCTGCAGAAAGCCGTGGACAGAGCGACTGCACTGCCCGGCGCGACATTGACCTACACGTTGACCTATCAAAACAACGGCACCGATCCGCTTAGCGACATCGTGATCATCGACACCACGCCGGCGTTCACGACGTTCTTCTCCGCGTCGTGCACCGCGCCGCTGCCCGCCTCCATATCGGGGTGCGCAACGACAACTGAGCCGGCCGTCGGCGCGAGCGGTCCGATCGAGTGGACCCTGGATGGCAGCCTCGATTCGAATGCGTCGGGCTCGATCGAATTCCAGGTAATTGTGGACCAGTAACGAGCGCCACCGTTACGCCACCGCAGGTCGATTGCGCCAATTCGAATCCGTTGTGTCATGTAATTGACAGAACGTGCTCAGTGGCTGCGGTTTGATATGGACTACAAGTCCGAACATCAAAACCGCTAGCAGGAGCGCGACATGCAATCAGTCTTTCCAACCGGCTCAATTTTGCTGACCGGCGCAACCGGATTCGTTGGCGGGCGCCTGCTGGAGGGCCTGCTGCAACGAACTCGCCGGCCGATCATCTGCCTGATACGCGCACGCGACCATTGCGACGCGCATCATCGCGGCTGGGCGGTAACGTCGGATCCCCGCGTGCGCTTCGTGTGCGCAGACCTCACACGCAAAAACCTCGGCATGGACAAGAGCACATGGTGCGCACTCGCTCGGGCCGTCAATGAAATCTACCATTGCGCGGCGTCGGTCGAGTTCGATTTACCGCTCGAAACTTCGCGCGCGATCAACGTCGACGGAACACGCCGACTGCTGAAACTGGCTGATGCGGCCCGCGCTGTCGGAGGTTTCACCCGGTTCCATCACGTCTCTACAGCCTACGTCGCCGGTAAGCTGGCCCGTCGCGTCGATGCGAACCACCTCCCCCCCGACAATCCCGAACACTTCAGAAACAACTACGAGCGCACGAAGGCATGCGCAGAGCGGCTGCTCAGGGAACAGTCGCGGGTCTCCGTGTCGATTTACCGACCGTCAATTATCGCGGGAGATACGCAAACCGGAGAGACCGACGCGTGGAACGTGCTCTACCAGCCGATGCGCATGATTCACCGCGGTCAGTTGCCCCTCTTGCGCATGGGCGGACCCGGCCGACTGGACGTCGTCGGTGTCGACTATGTCGTCAACGGTATCCTGACCCTGGCGGAACTCGACGCGGGGCCGATCGCGAGTTATCACCTGACGAGCGGCCACCGCCACCTGAACGTCGAACAATTTGCACGAATCAGTGTTGAGCAGTGTCGGAATCACGATCCGCAATCGAGAGTCAGATGTCGAATCGTCAACCCGAAGCAGTGGCTGCTGCTGCGCTTCGCCGCGCAAACGGCACAGCGCGCACCATGCACTTTTGCGGAGCTGCGGCGGTGGGGCGAGCTCGTCGCTCGCGGCTTGCAGCGCTTTTCCATCTTCGAGCCGTACACTGAAGTAGAAACGATCTTCGATTCGCGATCTGAGGTACGCATACTGACTCGGGCCGGCGTGCGTATGCCCCGGCCGCAGGAGTACCTGCGACTTATCGCCGACTATGCAATCGGTGCGGATTTCGGCTCACGGCCAACGGCGGCTGCTGAGGCGCGGGCGGTCGCGTCATGAAGATCGGCGGCAGCATCAGCGCCACCGCGCGCGACCGCGGGGCTCAATTCGGGCTCCTCGCGTTCATCAAGCCGATGACGCTGCTCCGACTCGCCATGCGAATCGCGACGGTCTCGCCGAAAAAAATACCGCGCTTGCTCGGCATTCTTGGCGCCAGCGTCGGCGGCCTGCCGCTGTCGACGTGGCAGACGGTGACTCATGCGTCTCGTATCCGTAACCAGCGAGTTCACGATGCGCCCGTTTTCATCATCGGGCACTGGCGCAGCGGCACAACGCTGCTGCATAACCTGATGAGCCAGGATCCGCAATTCGGCTGCCTGCGCATGTTCACGGCGATCGCGCCCGGGTGTTCGCTGGCGACCAGTCGCTGGCTGCCATCCTCACTGTCACGGGTGATCCCGAGGAAGCGCCCGATGGACAATATGGAATGGCCAATGGATGCGCCGCAGGAAGAAGAGATTCCGCTGGCGAAAATTACCCCCTACTCGGGGTACCAGCAGTTTCTCTTTCCCGGTCAATCTTTCAGTACGTTCGAGCGTTTTGTACTGCTAAATAACTCGCCGTCGGGTGCCCGGAACGAAGTTTCCCGATGCCTTTACCGGCTAATGCAGATCGCATCCGCTCATGAAGGCGGGAAGCGGTTGTTGATGAAGAACCCGGTCAACACGGCCCGTGTCCCATTGCTGTTGGAACTGTTTCCCAATGCTAGATTTATTTTCCTGCACCGGTCGCCCTATGACGTTTTTCGTTCCACCAAGAATCTGAATCGAAAGATCCTGGAGCTGACCGCGCTACAGCCCTTCACCGAAGACACGATAGAGGCTAATGTGCTTGCGATCTTCCCGCTTCTACTCGAGCAGTATCTCAGAGATCGTGACAGGCTTGCGCCGAACCGGCTCATCGAAGTCGGCTTTGCCGAGCTCGAAGCAGCGCCAAACGAGACGATAGAGAAGATCTATTCGCAGTTGGAGCTGCCGGACTATGCGACGGCGCGCAAACCAATCGAGGACTACGTTCGCACGTTAAGTCGCTATCAAAAGAACAGTTATCCGGCGCTAACCGAACGCGAGAAAGCGCTTGTCGATCGCTATTGGCACGTGGCGTTCAGTGAGTGGGGATACGAACCAGATGGCGACGGTCCGCTGCCGACGGATTGTTCGTCGTCAGCCAGCTGCCCGGCTCGCAGTGCCCCGCGAACGTCGATCCGTCCGGGCCGAATGCCGGCGGCGTCGGCTTGATCGTCGCTTCGACCCCGCCCGCTTCAGAATCGGTACACGGCTTCCAGCTG
>JBPCXI010000032.1:0-8378 GCA_051008895.1 Gammaproteobacteria bacterium
AGGGCGCGCACCAGCTTGCCCAGAAATTGATCATGACCACCTGGCCCTTGAGGGTATCCAGTTCGTACTCGACGCCGGATGCATCGTTAAGCGTGAACTCCGGTGCCGGATCGCCCAACTCGTCCGCCGTCGCGGCAAAAGCCATAAACATCAGTAGCGGCAGGATTGTCAGCCGTATGGAGATAGATTTTAGGTTGCCAAACATCGCCATCATCAACTCCTCAGAAAAACACGCTAAAGCCGAGTTCGAACTCAAAATTGTGAGTCGTCTTTGACGTACCCAGCAGGTCCGAGTCCCACAGGCGGTCCCGGGCGTCGAAGCGGAAAGCCAGCCAGTCGGTCAGAAGCATCCGGTAGCCGGCACCGAACACGAGCGTAAAAAAGTCATCATCAGCAAAGCTGGTATTACCCGCACCCGCGATCACATAAAGGGCGCTTGGAAACGCACGCTTCCGCCCGATAAACACCTCGCCCGGCAGCAAATTCCAGCCAATGGACAAATCGTAGTAGGTGAGTTTCCGTTGGTCATCGGTCAGAATCGGTGCGCCACCGCTCAGTTTTTCGAAGCTGGTCTCCCCGACGGTCGTCGTGCCGTAGGTGCCCTCGACGAAGAATCCCTCGCTGACGTGGTACGCCAGACGTCCGCCAAAAACACCGCTGGTTTCGAAGTCCTCGACGCTCATGAGCCCGTAGAAAGCCGTGAGCTCGAAGTTATCGTTGTCGATCTTCGGCGGCTTGATCTTGCGCCGCTCGACCTCGGGCTGAATGACGCTTTCGGCCTCGTCGCCGACCATCTCGACGGACTTCCGTCCCCAGCAGCCGCTGAGCATCACGACAACGAGAACGACAACGGTCGCCCTCAGAAAAAGAATGAAAAACCTGCTGTCCATGCGTCCAGCTCCTCGTTGCTGTCTCTCTTGGTGAACACGACGTAACTCGTATACTCGGCGCGAACCAGGAATCGCCGGCCCAGATGGGTACGCAATCCGATCCGCACGTGCGCCTGCTGATCGGTCCGATCCTCGGCCTGCACCAGCGTCGCTTTCGGCTCGATCTTCAACATGCCGGTGCCCAGCCCGAAAAACGGTGACACCCACCAGGTCGGGAAGGGTTGATGCAGCAGGCCGGCGCTAACCATCCATCCGCTCGAAAAGTCGCCTGAAATCTCCGCAGCGGAGAGCTCGAAGGACATGTTCTCGGTGAACAGGTAGGCGCCGTAAACAGTCATGATGTTCGCACCGTCGAAGTCGCCGAGCTGTACGCCAAACTCACGGCGTCGCTCGATGAAGTCACCGCGATCCGGATCGTCGATCTCGGTCGGCTCCCCATCGAGCTGCAACGTCTCGGAGAGCTGCGCGGCCGACACCCAACCCTCTTTGCCCCGATCGGTGCGGACTTTGAACCAGTCCGTGCGGCGCGAACGGACCTCGATGGTTTCGCCACGATCGGCCACGTGAAAAATCGGAAAGCCGCGACCCGGACCCGTATGCATTTCGATATACGGATCGGCAATCTCGACTATGTAAGGTGCACGTTTGCCATAAGCGGTTGAGCCGAGGCAAAGAGCGGCGCACGTGATGATGGCGAGCACGTATTTCATAGTTAGTTCAGTGGTGCATCAAACGGGTTGTTGAAGTACTGGCCGCCGATATCCAGCCATTCGGCGATCAGCTTGAGCTCCGCGTTGCTCAGGTATGCCGCATGCGTGCCGCCAACTCCGAAACGATTGAAGAAACGCGGCGATGCCAACGCTCCGCCAACCGACATCGATGCCGGCACGTTAACGGTTTGCAAGATTGGGTCTCCGGTAATCGGGTCGATACCGACCTGTACGAGTCGGTCCTGCAGCGCACCCATGTTCAGTTCCTGTTCGTTGTCGTTGAACAGCAACTCACGATAGGTGCGGAAATGCAGCGGCTCTTCGACGGAAGGACCGTCGGTCAGGTCGAGCTGCGCTGCGGGCACCTGCAGCTGATCCATCGCATCGCGTGGGTTGTGACAGAGCGTGCAGGTAATGTCGGTAATACCGTCGGCGGCCAGCCGGGGCTCGCCCCACAGCGGGTGAATATTCATCTCGTAATTGATAACGACACGGCATCCCGGACCCCATGTCGTCTGACACGTCGCACTCGTCGGCGCAGACGTATTCAGATCCGAGTACAGGTAGCTGAATGACACGTCTCGCAGGCGACCGGCGGCGACCTCGTCGGTCCAGACATCCTGATAGATGATGTCGACGGTCGGCACGATCGCCGCGCAGTCGGTCGCGCAGCTGATGCGGGCGCGGGCCTCGGCCATCGTCTCGCCGAAGTCGGCGAAAATTGCCGGATCGGTGTTCGGGAACGGCAAACCCGTGGTCGTCGCGCCGGGGTTCACGCTGGTGAATGCGTCCGCGCGGCCGTGCGAGAATCCCGTGCCATTCTCGTGGCAGCCGTTGCAGTGCAATTCCTGACCCGGACGTACCTGCAGCCAGTTCTGATGGCGCGGCGTAATTCGCTCGCCGAACGCGTCGAGTACGCTTATCGCTAACGCTACATTGGCCGGAACCATGACGACGACCGAGCCATCAGGTTCGATCGGCGCATAACCGATGATTTCCTTCATGCCCTGCGCCGCGCTGCGTCCGAATGCAGAGTTGTCGAAGTCGAGCACATCATCGTCCGGCATCGAGACAGCTTTGACGATGCGCAGAAAACGCGCTGGCCGCTGGTCCGCGGTTGTCTGCGCGGGATCGGACAGCGCCGGAATGTTGCCGAGGTCAACACCGTCTATGTCGTAGACGCTGCGGATATTCAACAGACCGACGTTCGCATCGACGAGAGACTGATCCAGTTCGCCGGTCGAATCCTTGTCGTAGATAACCGGCGGTGCAATACGGTCCTGTGCGGCAACAATGTCCGTATACATGACGCCCTCTTCGGGCTGCGTGACGGGCAGTTGTGTGTCGTCGGAGCGATCGTAGATCCACAATCCGAACAGCGGGTCGGCCGGCAGGAATGCCGGATCGGCGAGCCGAGCGGGCGTGCACGGTACGATCTGCTCGGTCATCGCGACCGGGTCGATAATCTCGACGAGCCGACACTGACTCCAGCTCACGAACATGCGGTTGGTCCCGTCCCACAGCGGAAACGCAGCGCTGAACACGCCGCCCGGGGAAACTTCACCGTTCGTGCGCACATCGTTGATCGTCGCCTCGCTCTGTGCCGGACCGGCCAGGATGCCCTGGTTAGTCGCATTAGGCTGCGTATTTTCCAGATACTCGTTTGCCTCGATCGCGATAATCGAGGCACCGAAACTATCTGTCTGGAACGGACGCATCAGCGCCATGATCCTGCCGTCCTGCATTTCCCGCGGCTGAACGAACTGGACCGTTGCACCTCCAGTGCCGGTATCGTGGCTTTCGCGGCCATACATCAATTCGAGCTCGGTGCCGTCCGGGTTCATCGAGTACAGATGAATCGCGTTGTTCGGGCCCATGTTGTCCCAACGACTGAATGCGACGCGCCCGTTGCTGAGCACGGTCGGGTCGAGGTCGTGGCTCTGGTTGTACGACACCTGATTGATGTCGGTACCGTCGTCATTCATCACATGCAGGACGAACGCAAACTCGTCCCGGTTCTCGTCCAGCGCCTCGAACTGCGGCTTGCCCTCGTCGAGCAGGATGGCCTTCGCCTGGCGCTGGCGGGTAGAGGAAAAGATAATGCGGCCGTCAGGCAGGTAGTGCGGGGCGACGTCGTGGCCGGCCTCCGCGGTAATGTCCGAGACGATAATTCGCCTCAGGATGTCGTTCTCGAGATCATATTCCCAGATGTTCCACCTCGGCTGATCTTCCTCGTCCGCGTCTTCGATGAACTGCGCGCGCATAGCAAACACGATTTTCGTGCCATCGAAAGAAACATCGAGATCACGCACGTCGCCGAGGTCCTGCGTAACACTCTCGGTGATATTGCGCTCCGGCGAGCTCGGCGACGCGGAATCACGCACGAACAAATCTGCGCCGATGTCGAACGTAATCAACTCACGCACGTCGGACATCAGGAGCATGCCGTTGTCGTCTACAGGCAGCGGGCGCTTGACGTAGGCGATCGGAACATCGAGCACGACGGGATCGGGCCCCTGCCCCTGCGCAATGTCTACACCGCCCCCGCCGCCACCGCAGGCGGCAAGAGATCCAACCATCAATGTAAGCAGTACATGTGAGCAAACTTTGCTCGCACGACGGCCGCATACCGTTAATGCCATGTGAATACCAACAACAACTCAACCAGTTTCGGGTTCCCTTTTTACGTGGATCCGGAACGCAGGCATACCCGGGATCTAACGTAATACATGAGGAATTCATTAATCCGTTAAGGCGATCACAGAATCAAATGCCGCAAAACGAAAAGATGATTGGCAGACGCGAAAAGCGTCTCGCTTTACGTGGGGCAGTGCTAGATGAGTTGTAGTTTTCTTTCGCGGCGATCAATCGCCAGGGTGCGCACGAGGTGTCTGAAACCGGGCTCGATGCTCGCAGTTTTCGGCGCACTCGTCTGTGTTTCCGTCACAGTTCAGGCAGGACCCATGGAGCAGGCGCGCCGTATACACGATCGCCTGGCCGGCGTGCCGCCGACCGAACAGGTTCTGCTCGACATGACCGACGACATCAACGGCGTCGGTGGACGAACGGAAGTGGACGCAGCGTTTCGCGCGATGGACAACCCCGGCTTCTATAACGCAACCCTGAAGAACTGGATTGCGCCGTGGACGAATCGGGATATGGACCTGTTCGTGCCGCTCAATGACTACACCGCGACGGTGATCGGCATGATTCGCGACGACGTGCCGTTCAACACCCTGCTGTCGGCGAACATCCTATATGTCGGCGCCGGCGGGCTCGGTCTGCCGGCGTACTCGATGACCGACAACAATCACTACGAGCAGATGGATACGCAGGGCGTCGATCTGCAGGCCGACCTCGTACAGGTCGCACAAACAGATGTGACGGACATTCCACTTGCCGGCGTGGCCGGAATCGTCACGACGCGTGCGGCCGCCGAGGCGTTTTTCGTCGCCGGCACGAACCGCGCGATGTTCCGATTTACGATGCTCAACCACCTGTGCAACGACATGGAGCAGGTGAAAGACATCACGCGCGTTCCCGACCGGATTCGTCAGGACGTTTCCCGCAGCCCCGGTGGCGACAGCAGAATCTTTCTGAACAACTGCATCGGTTGCCACACCGGCATGGATCCGCTCGCCGGCGCATTCGCCTATTACGACTTCGACGAAACCACTCAGCGGATCATGTATACGCCGGGACAGGTACAACCGAAGTACTTCAACAACGACGACAACTTCCGCCCGGGTTTCGTCACCCAGGACGACAGCTGGGCCAATTACTGGCGTGCCGGGCAGAACGAGTTGCTCGGCTGGGATACCGGGCTGCCGAGTAGCGGCTTTGGCGCCGCGTCGATGGGCGCAGAGCTTGCCAACAGCCAGGCGTTCGCTCAGTGCCAGATGAAGAAAGTTTTCAAAGCCGTGTGTCTGCGCGAGCCGGTCGATCAGCCTGATCGAACCCAGGTCGACACAATGGTCACATCATTCCGCAACGGCAATGCATACAACATGAAACAGTCGTTTGCGGAAGCGGCCGTCTATTGTAAGGGACCCTGAGGTGACGATCATGAAGAGAGATATGCACATTCTTTGTGATCGCACGCTGCGCCATATCGGTGTCGCGATCGCTTCTGTCGTTATCGTTAGTTGCGGCGGCGGCGCCGGAACCGAGGCACTGCCGCAGCTGAATCTGCCGACGGTGCAGAACTACAACGGCCCACCGCCCGCGTCTGACGACGTGCAGAATTTCATGCTCAGCGTGTGGGCGAACGTCGCACGACCGGATCGCTGCGGCGCCTGTCATAGCGACGACGGCGGCCAGGCACCATTATTTGCGCGTGACGACGACGTGAATCTCGCCTACGACGCGGTACTGCCGCTCGTTGACCTCTCGTCGCCGGTCGACTCGCGGCTCGTCGTCAAGGTCGGCGGCGGCCACAACTGCTGGGAGGCCGTGCCGAGCGTTTGCGCGACGATCATGGAAGGCTGGATCGCTAACTGGGCGGGCACCGCGACTGGGGATGCCGCGCGCCAGATCAATCTGCAGGCCCCGGTGCTGAAAGACGTTGGCGACAGCAAGACTTTCCCGCCGGACTCGACGCTATTCGCGACCACGGTACATCCGATCCTGACCGCGAACTGCTCGAACTGCCATAGCTCGGGCGCCGGCGCGCAGGCGCAGACCCCGTTTTTCGCCGATGCCGATCCCGACGCGGCGTACGAAGCGGTCAAGTCCAAGATGGACCTGGACGATCCGGCAAACTCCCGTCTCGTGAACCGGTTGCGCTTCGAGTTCCATAACTGCTGGACGGATTGTGGATCCGATGCGACTACGATGCAGACGGAAATCGAAAACTTTGCGGGTTCGATCATCCCGACATCGGTCGATCCGAACCTCGTCATAAGCAAGGCGCTGGCGCTGTACGACGGCCTCGTCGCAAGCGGCGGCAATCGCTACGAAGCGAACCAGATTGCACTGTGGGAGTTCAAGACCGGCAGTGGCACGACCGCATTCGACACCAGCGGCGTGGACCCGGCGATCAACCTGACGCTGTCGGGCGAGGTCGAGTGGGTCGGGGGCTGGGGCATCAACGTCACGACCGGCAAGGCCCAGGGCTCGACCGCGTCGAGCAAGAAGCTGCATGACATGATCAAGGCCTCGGGGCAGTACTCGATCGAGGCCTGGGTGGTTCCCGGCAATGTGGCCCAGGAGGAGTCGCGAATCATCAGCTACTCCGCGGGCACCGCCGCGCGAAACTTCCACCTCGGCCAAACGCTGTACGCGTATGACTTCTACAATCGCAGCAGCGAGACCGACGGCAACGGTGAGCCGTTCATGCAGACGTCCGATGCCGACGAAGATCTGCAGGCGACGCTGCAACATGTCGTCGCGACGTACGATGCGGTCACCGGCCGCCAGATCTTCGTGAACGGTGTATTCACCGACGATGCGGATCCGGTTGCCGGCGGTACCCTCGCCGACTGGGACGACACATTCGCGTTCGTCCTCGGTAACGAGGTCTCCAGCGATCGGCAATGGGCAGGCGTATTCCGCCAGGTTGCAATTCATAATCGCGTACTGACCCCGGAGCAGATTCAGCAGAACTTCGACGTCGGCGTTGGCGAGAAATTCTTCCTGCTGTTCCATGTCTCTGATGTGGTCAACATGCCGGACGCTTACATCATGTTCGAGGTCAGCCAGTTCGACAGCTACGGCTACCTGTTCAATGAACCGGTGTTCGTCAGCCTCGACGGTTCTGCGATGCCGGGTAACATTCCGCTCGCCGGCATGCGCATCGGCATCAACGGCGCAGAGTCGCCGGTCAGCCAGGCATACGCGAACCTGAACACGGCGATCACTGATGCGAGTTACGATCCGGCGACCGGCCAGGCGCTGTCGGACCTCGGCACGATCATCGGACTCGAGAAGGGTCCGGCGTCGGACGAGTTCTTCCTGACCTTCGAGTTGCTCGGCGCACAGACGAACGTCGTTACCGAGCCGACGCCGCTGGCGCCGACGCCAACGGACCTGCCGCCGGCAGCCGACATCGGCGTTCGCACGTTCGACGAGATCAACCAGACGATGTCGAACATCACGACCGTGCCGAGGACGAATTCGGCAGTCGCAGCGACGTACGCGCTGGTCAAGACGCAGCTGCCGACGATCGAGGACATCGCCACGTTCTCGGCGGCACACGAGGTCGGCGTCGCGCAGCTCGCGATCCAGTACTGCGACGCGCTGGTTGAGAACTCTGCGCTGCGCACCGCGTACTTCGGCGGCGTGTTCGATTTCAGTGCTCAGCCGAGCGTTGCGTTTGCGCAGCGAGACCTGATCCTGACGCCGCTAATCGATCGGACGATGAATGCGAGTCCGATGACGTCGCAACCCACTTTCGCGGAGATCGCCGGAGTATTGGCATACAACACACCGCCGGGCGATCCCATGAACTTGATCGATCGGTTGATCGCCAGCGACAACAGCAACGGCGAACGGACCGAAGACATCACGAAGGCTGTATGTGCCGCCGTAATCGGCAGCGGCATCATGGCCGTACAGTAACCCAGGACTATTGAGGCTTTAGCGATGCGAGGCAAACGCACGAAACGCAACTACTTCGAACCGCAGCGTCACCCGGACCACAAGCGTCCGGTCACGCGCCGCGAGTTCATCGGCCAGGGCTTCATGACGGGCGCCGCGACGGTATCCAGCGGCGGCGTTCTCAGCCTGTTCGCCGACCCGCGCGCGGCATACGCAGCGCTGTCGCCGGACTTGCAACCAA
>JBPCXI010000033.1:0-10216 GCA_051008895.1 Gammaproteobacteria bacterium
TTGTCCGTGCCGGATCACGACCCGGTGTACAAAGTCACGATCATCCCGCGCGGCCGCGCGCTCGGCGTCACGATGTTCCTGCCGGAGCAGGATCGCTATAGCTACAGCAAGCAGCGGCTGAACAGTCAGATTGCCAGCCTGTTCGGCGGTCGCATTGCCGAGGAGATGGTGTTCGGTGCGGACTCTGTCACCACCGGCGCCTCCAACGATATCGAGCGCGCAACCGAGATCGCTCGCAACATGGTGACGAAGTGGGGGCTGTCGGATCTGCTTGGTCCGCTGACCTACACGGAAGAGGACGGCGAGGTATTCCTCGGTCGCTCGGTTACCCAGCACAAGCAGGTTTCCGACGAGACCGCGCACACGATCGACAAGGAAGTGCGCAACATCATCGATTCAAACTACAAGCGGGCCGAGACGATCCTGCGCGAGAATCGTGACAAGCTCGATTCGATGGCGGATGCGCTGATGAAATATGAGACGATCGACGAGGGTCAGCTCAAGGACATCATGCAAGGCAAGGAGCCGCGCGAACCGGAGGACTGGGACAGCCAGCCGCCGCCGACCGCGACTGCGGGCGGCACCGACATCAAGAACAAGGACGAGCCTTCAGTCGGCGGCCCCGCCGAGCAGTTGTAGGATCCGTCTGCTGACACGCAGCCCGAACCCTTGAGTGACTTTTTGCGGACAACGGCCGGAGACGGTCGTTGTCTCGTCATGGGAATTCTGAACGTCACCCCCGATTCGTTCTCGGACGGCGGTCGGTTCGCGACGACGGCGTCCGCGATCGATCAGGCGGCGCGCATGGTGGGCGAGGGCGCGGACCTGCTGGACATCGGCGGCGAGTCGACGCGCCCGGGCGCGGACGACGTGCCGGTCGACAGCGAGCTCGAGCGCGTCATCCCGGTACTGGAAAGTGTGCGCGACAGGTTCGACGTCCCGCTGTCGATCGACACGAGCAAGCCTGACGTCATGCGCGCCGCGGTCGCCGCCGGCGCCACGATGATCAACGATGTCAGGGCGCTGCAGGCCGACGGCGCACTGGCCGCGGCGGTCGAGCTCGAAGTGCCGGTCTGCCTGATGCACATGCAGGGGCTGCCGCGCACGATGCAGAAAGCGCCTCGCTATGCCGACGTGACCACGGACGTTCGCGATTTTCTGCGCTCGCGGATGGAGACCTGCATCGCCGCGGGTGTGGCGGCGGATCGCATCGTGCTGGATCCCGGCTTCGGATTTGGCAAGACCGTGGACCACAACCTGCAACTGCTGCGAGAACTGGCTAAAATCGCGGACCTGGGAGCGCCGGTGCTGGTCGGGCTGTCACGCAAGTCGATGATCGGCGCGTTGCTGGATCTCGATGTCGACGACCGCTTGCATGCGAGTGTCGCGCTGGCGCTGATCGCCGCGCAGAACCGCGCTGCCATTGTCCGGGTGCACGACGTCGGGCCGACCGTCGACGCGCTGCGCATTTGGGAGTATGCATCCGCGGCCGGCGAACGCGCCGATAGGAGCGATGATGGCTAGAGAGTTTTTCGGTACCGACGGCATTCGCGGCCGGGTCGGCGAGCACCCGATGACCGCGGAATTCACGCTCAGGCTCGCCAGTGCGGCCGCGCGGGTACTGGCGCCGAACGGCGGGCGGGTCGTGATCGGCAAGGACACGCGCGTGTCGGGTTACATGCTGGAGTCCGCGCTCGAAGCCGGCTTTGTTGCCGCGGGCATGGACGCGCTGTTGCTCGGGCCGCTGCCGACGCCGGGCATTGCCCATCTGACGCAGGCGCTGAAAGCGGATCTTGGTGTCGTCATTAGCGCGTCCCATAATCCGTTTTTCGACAACGGCATCAAGTTTTTTGACCGCAACGGCGCGAAGCTGCCGGATTCGGTCGAGGAGCAGATCGAGGCTTACCTGACGGAGCCGGCCATCACCCGCGATTCCAGTTCCCTCGGGCGGGCGAAGCGCATCGACAGCGCGCGCGAAGACTACCAGCGCTTCTGTCTGTCGACGGTGCCCGACGGCTTCCGGCTCGATGACCTGAAAATCGTGCTGGACTGCTCGCACGGCGCCGGTTACAAGGTCGCGCCGCGAGTGATGACCGAACTCGGCGCGGAGATTGTGCCCATCGGCTGTTCGCCGAACGGCAAGAACATCAATGACGGCTGCGGCACGACGAACCCGGAGCTGATGACAGTGACCCTCGGGGCGATCGGCGCCGATCTCGGCATCGCGTTCGACGGTGACGGCGATCGCGTGCTGATGGTGGACGCCGACGGCAATCTCGTCGACGGCGACCAGTTGCTGTACCTGCTCGCGATGTCGCGCAAAGCGGCCGGTACGCTGGTCGGGCCGGTGGTCGGTACGCTGATGACGAATCTCGGTCTCGAGCGCGTGCTGACGCAGTCCGGTATCGAGTTCCGGCGCGCGAACGTCGGTGATCGTTACGTGCTGGCGATGTTGCAGGAAGCCGGCGGTCAGCTCGGCGGCGAGACCTCCGGACACCTGCTGTGCCTCGACAAGACGACGACCGGCGATGGCCTTATCAGCGCGCTGCAGGTACTCGTCGCAATGCAACACGCCGGCAAGCCGCTCGCGGAATTGACCGCCGGGATGCCGCGTTTCCCGCAGGTTCTCGTCAATGTCCGCACGGGCGCCAAGGTCGAGGTCGAGGCGTCGGCCGACATCCAGGCCGCGATCGGCCGGGCCGAGCAGGATATCGGCGCCCGTGGTCGGGTCCTGGTGCGGGCGTCCGGCACCGAGCCGGTGGTGCGGGTCATGGTCGAGGGCGAGGACGAGGCCGAGGTTCATCGGCTCGCCGAATCGCTGGCCGGCGAGATCCAGCATATCTCCGCCTAGCGCCTGACGGGGACACTCTGCTTTCGGCCGCTCTGCGGCCGAAAGCAGAGTGTCCCCAACAAATTGATTTCCCGGGGCCGGGAAGCTACCCTTCGCGCTCATTTTTTCCGCATCGCGACGCCGCCCGGCGCCCACGCGGTGCCAGCGGGAACACACAATGCGAAAGAAGCTCGTTGCCGGCAACTGGAAGCTGAATGGCTCCAGGGAAGCGAATCGCGCGCTGCTGACCGGGATCATGGACGGGCTCGGCGATGCCGCCGGCGCCGAAGTGATGGTCTGTCCGCCCTACGTTTACCTGTCAGAGGTCGCGCGCCAGCTGGATGTCACGTCAATCATGCTCGGCGCACAGGACGTCGCGAGCGAGGCAGCCGGTGCGTTTACGGGCGAGGTGTCGGCGCCGATGCTGCGCGACATCGGCGTCACGCACGCGATTATCGGTCACTCCGAGCGGCGAACCCTGTTCGGTGAAACCGACGACATCGTCGCGGCCAAGTTCAACGCGGCGGAGGCGGGCGGCATCGTGCCGCTGCTGTGCATCGGCGAGACGCTGGCGGAGCGCGAGTCGGGGGTCACGATGGACGTGATTTCGCGCCAGGTTCAGGCCGTGCTCGACGGCGCGGGCCCGGGCGCCTTCGGCAACGCGATCGTCGCCTATGAGCCGGTCTGGGCGATCGGCACCGGGCTGACCGCGAGCCCGGCACAGGCGCAGGAAGTTCACGCGCATATCCGCCGAATCATCAGCGTGGCAGATGCTAGAATCGGCGCCGAGCTGCAGATCCTGTACGGCGGCAGCGTCAAGGCGGCAAATGCGGCTGAACTGTTCGCGATGGAAGATATCGACGGCGGACTGATCGGCGGCGCCTCGCTGGATCCGGCCGATTTCCTGGCGATCTGCGCGGCTGCCGCGCACGGCAACTAGAGACAACCAGATGATTACGATTCAATCCGTGGTGCTGATCGGCCACGTGCTTATTTCGGCCGCGATTATCGGCCTTGTATTACTGCAGCGCGGGAAGGGCGCGGACGCCGGAGCGGCCTTCGGGGCGGGCGCGTCGGGCACCGTATTCGGCGCGCGTGGCTCTGCGAATTTCCTGTCCCGCACGACGGCAGTGCTGGCGGCCGCGTTTTTCTTCTCGAGCCTCGGGCTGGCGTACCTCGGGTCGCGGCAGGGGCCGGTCGAGAGCCTGATGGATCTGTCGGCGCCGGCGGGTCAGGAAACGCCGAGCATGTTGCCGTTGGACGAACCTGGAGGCCTGGACGAATTGCCCAGCCTGCCGTCGCTGGGCGAGCCGGCCGGTCAGGCCGAGGAAGCCGCCGGTCAGGCCGACGAAACTGGCGGCGGCGAAGATCAGCCCTGACCGGCATTAGTTCGATCAGGGCAAATACGTACTTTGCTGATGTTGCCGATGTGGTGGAATTGGTAGACACGCTGTCTTGAGGGGGCAGTGGCGCAAGCCGTGCCGGTTCGAGTCCGGCCATCGGCACCAACAAAGTTAGGTTTCGGTAAGCGAGTCGGCGCATTGATACAATGCACCGATATTTTTTTGTGGTTGCTTCCCAGGGTTAGAAAGTGCTGCAAGGTTATCTTCCGGTTCTGGTGTTTCTCGGCATATCAATAGCGCTGGGCATCGTGCTGCTGGCAATAGGATTGTTGCTGGGCAGAGGGCGCAAAGACACCGAGAAACTGTCGCCGTACGAGTGCGGATTCGAGCCGTTCGAGGACAGTCGAATCAAGTTCGACGTTCGGTACTACCTCGTCGCCATACTCTTTATTATCTTCGACCTCGAAATCGCGTTCCTGTTTCCCTGGGCCGTGTCGCTCGATGCGGTGGGCGCGTTCGGCATTATCGCGATGGGCGTATTTCTCGCGGTGCTGGTCGTCGGGTTCGTGTACGAGTGGAAGAAGGGCGCGCTGGAATGGGATTGACCGATACACCCACCGTCGACCTCGCCCCGGTCGATCTGTCGCCGGACGCCACGCCGCCCGAGGTACTCGAGCAGCGCGGCTTCATGGTGACGAGCATCGATGCGCTCTACAACTGGGCCCGCACCGGGTCGATGTGGCCAATGACGTTCGGGCTTGCGTGCTGCGCCGTCGAAATGATGCAGGCCGGCGCGGCGCGCTACGATCTGGACCGGTTCGGCGTTATTTTCCGTCCGAGTCCTCGTCAGTCGGATGTGATGATCGTCGCCGGCACGCTGACCAACAAGATGGCCCCCGCGCTCCGTAAGGTCTACGACCAGATGCCCGAACCGAAATGGGTGATTTCGATGGGTTCCTGCGCGAACGGCGGTGGCTATTACCACTACTCGTATTCGGTCGTGCGCGGCTGTGACCGCATCGTACCGGTGGACGTGTACGTGCCGGGTTGCCCGCCAACGGCAGAGGCGCTCGTCTACGGCATCCTCCAGTTACAGGAAAAAATCCGGCGCACGAACACGATAGCCCGATGATCCCCCGTCTACGATGAGTCTCCGTTTACGATGAGTCCCCGTTTAGAAGAACTCGCAGCGGCCCTGTCGGACCGTTTCGGCAGCACGCTTAACCAGGTCGAATCGATCTGCGGCGAGCTGACCTATGAAGTCGACAAGGGCGACCTGATCGAGGTCGCGACGGCGCTGCGCGACGAAGACGGGCTGCGCTTCGAAACGTTGATTGACGTCTGCGGCGTCGACTATCTCAGCTACGGCCAGGACGAATGGCAGACCGAGTCGGCGACGTCGACCGGCTTCAGCCGCGCGTCGGTACCAAAGAATATCGTTCCCGATGCCGATACGACTTTCGACGCCCGCCGATTCGCGGTCGTCTACCACCTGCTGTCGGTGTCGCTGAATCAGCGCCTGCGGCTGCGGGTGTTCGCCGGTACCGGCAATCCGCCAGTCGTACCGTCCGTCATCGACGTATGGCGCGGCGCCGACTGGTTCGAACGGGAGGCGTTCGACCTGTTCGGCATCCTGTTCGACGGGCATCCGGATCTGCGTCGACTGCTGACCGACTACGGTTTTATCGGCCATCCGTTCCGCAAGGATTTCCCGGTCTCTGGCAACGTCGAGACCCGCTATGATCCGGACCGCGGCCGCGTCATTTATCAACCGGTCAGCATCGAGCCGCGCACGCTGGTGCCGAAAGTCATCCGCGACGACAACCGTTACACGGCGGAACTCAGGGACGAACCCGGCAATGACTGAGATTCAGAGTTTCACGATGAATTTCGGGCCGCAGCATCCCGCCGCGCACGGCGTGTTGCGCCTCGTGCTCGAGATGGATGGCGAGGTCATCCAGCACGCCGATCCGCACGTCGGCCTGCTGCACCGGGCCACAGAGAAGCTCGCCGAGACGAAGCCGTTCAACCAGAGTATCGGCTACATGGATCGGCTCGACTACGTGTCGATGATGTGCAACGAACACGGCTACGTGCTCGCGATCGAGAAGCTGCTGGGTATCGAGGTGCCGCTGCGGGCCCAGTACATCCGCGTCATGTTCGACGAGGTCACGCGGATCCTGAATCACCTGATGTGGTTAGGCGCGCACGGTCTCGACATCGGCGCGATGACGATGTTCCTGTACTGTTTTCGCGAGCGTGAAGACCTGATGGATTGCTATGAGGCGGTCTCGGGGACGCGGATGCACGCGACGTACTACCGCCCGGGCGGCGTCTACCGTGATCTGCCGCACGAGATGCCGAAGTACCAGCCGAACGATTTCCGCGCCGACAAGGACATCGCGAAGCTGAACGAGAACCGCGAGGGCTCGCTGCTCGATTTCATCGAGGACTTCACCGAGCGCTTCCCGCGGCGCGTCGACGAGTACGAGACGCTGCTGACCGACAACCGCATCTGGAAGCAGCGGACCGTCAACATCGGTGTCGTGACGCCGGAGCGTGCGATGCAGCTCGGCTTTACCGGCCCGATGCTGCGCGGATCGGGCGTCGAGTGGGATCTGCGCAAGAAGCAGCCGTACGAGACTTACGCCGATGTCGACTTCGATATTCCGGTCGGCGTCAACGGCGATTGTTACGACCGTTACCTGGTGCGCGTCGAAGAACTGCGGCAGTCGAACCGGATCATCAAGCAGTGCGTCGACTGGCTGCGGGCCAATCCGGGCCCGGTGATGCTCGACGACCCGAAATTCGTGCCGCCGAATCGAGTCGACATGAAAGAAGACATGGAAGCGCTGATTCACCACTTCAAGTTGTTCACCGAGGGCTATGCCGTACCGGCCGGCGAGGCGTATGCGGCGGTCGAGCATCCGAAGGGCGAGTTCGGCTGCTACATCGTGTCCGACGGCAGCAACAAGCCCTATCGACTGAAGGTCCGCGCACCCGGCTTCGCGCACCTGTCGGCGATGAACGAGATGGTGGCCGGCCACATGCTCGCTGACGTCGTAGCGGTAATCGGTACGCAGGACATCGTGTTCGGCGAGATCGACAGGTGAGCGCCGGGCGAGCAGAAAACGAAAGATGACAGCGGCAACAGAAAACACGACATTGACCGCGCACACGCGCGACGAAATTGACGCGTGGCGCGCGAAGTTTCCGGCAGACCGGCAGCGCTCGGCTGTCATCGGCGCGCTGCATGCCGTGCAGCACCAGAACGACGGCTACCTGACGCGCGAGTTGATGGAGGCCGTGGCAGCGTATCTCGACCTGCCGGCAATTCAGGTGTTCGAGGTTGCCGCGTTCTACTCGATGTTCGAGACGCAACCGGTGGGCCGCCACAGCATTTCCGTATGCACGAATATTTCCTGCATGCTCCGCGGCGGCGAGAAGATTCTCGGTCACGTCGAGCGCAAGCTCGGGATCAAGGCGGGCGAGAGCACGGCCGACGGCAAGTTTTTTCTCAAGGTCGAAGAGGAATGCCTCGCGGCCTGCAACGGTGCGCCGATGATGATGATTGACCACGTCTATCACGAGAACCTGACGCCGGCGCGGATCGACGAAATCCTGGACCGTATCGAGTCGGACTGACGATGACGAAGTATCAGCAAAATCTCGTGTGCCTGCAGACACTGGATCTCGACGTCGACGAGCCGTGGACGCTCGAGTCGTACCGGCAGGTCGGCGGATACCAATCCTGGAAACGCATTCTCGCGGGCGAGTTCACACCGGCCGAGGTCGTCGATGTGGTCAAAGCGTCCGGTCTCCGGGGGCGCGGCGGCGCGGGTTTCCCGACCGGGCTGAAGTGGAGCTTCATGCCGAAGGACGATCGGCAAAAGTACGCGGTCTGCAACTCGGACGAGAGTGAGCCCGGCACGTGTCACGACCGCGACATCCTGCGTTACAACCCGCACGCGCTGGTCGAAGGCATGGCCATTGGCGGTTTCGCGATGGGCGCGACGGTCGGCTACAACTACATCCGCGGCGAGTTTATGGACGAGCCATATCCGCGCTTCGAGGCCGCGCTCAAGGAAGCGTACGCGGCGGGCCTGCTCGGTAAGAATATCCAGGGCTCCGGCATCGATTTCGACTGCTACGCGTTCCTCGGTGCCGGCGCTTATATATGCGGCGAGGAAACGGCATTGCTCGAGTCGCTGGAAGGCAAGCCGGGTCGGCCGAGATTCAAGCCTCCGTTTCCGGCGGGCTTCGGCGTCTACGGGCAGCCGACGACGATCAACAACACGCAGAGTTACGCGTCTGTGCCGCAGATCATGCGCAAGGGCGCGGACTGGTTTGCGGAACTCGGCGTCGAAGGGTCCGGCGGCACGCTTATTTTTTCGGTCTCCGGTCACGTGAACGATCCCGGCAATTTCGAGTTGCCGCTCGGCATCCCGTTCCGCGAGTTACTCGAACTCGCCGGCGGCGTGCGTGACGGTCGACAACTGAAAGCAGTAATACCCGGCGGGTGTTCGGTGCCGGTCATGCCGGCGGCCAACATCATGGATATCACGATGGACTACACGGCCGTGCAGGAGGCCGGTTCGGCGCTCGGCACCGGCGCGATGATCGTCATGGACGATACGACCTGCATGGTGCGTGCGCTGCGCCGTATTTCGCGCTTCTACCACGCCGAGTCCTGTGGCCAGTGCACGCCGTGTCGCGAAGGCACCGGCTGGCTGCATCGGATGCTGTCACGAATCATCGACGGGCAGGGTACCGCCGACGATCTCGACAAGCTGCTGTCCGTCGCGAACAAGATCGAGGGTCACACCATTTGCGCGTTCGGCGATGCGGCCGCGTGGCCGGTGCAGAGCTTTCTGAAACATTTCTTCCGCGAGTTCGAGTACATGGTCGAGCACGGCGGTCGGTCAATCGTCGACGACCAGGCCGAGGCGGCGTGAGCATGCAAGCATGAGTGGCGATACCTTCAAGATCGAAGTCAACGGCGTCGAGCTCGATGCCCGGCCGGGACAGATGCTCATCGAGGTCACCGACGACGCCGACATCTATATCCCGCGTTTCTGTTACCACAAGAAGCTGTCCGTGGCGGCGAACTGCCGCATGTGCCTCGTCGAAGTCGAGAACGCGCCGAAGCCGTTGCCGGCATGCGCGACCCCGGTAGCGGATGGCATGAAGGTGCACACGAAGTCCGAAGCGGCGATCGCGGCGCAGAAGTCGGTCATGGAGTTCCTGCTGATCAACCACCCGCTCGACTGCCCGATCTGCGATCAGGGCGGCGAATGCGAGTTGCAGGACATCGCGATGGGTTACGGCCGCGGCGTGTCGCGTTTCACCGAGCGCAAACGGGTCGTCATGGACAAGAACATCGGGCCGCTGATCTCGACGGACATGACTCGCTGCATTCACTGCACGCGCTGTGTCCGGTTCACCGAGGAGGTCCAGGGTTACCAGGAGCTCGGCACGATCGGCCGCGGCGACCGGACGGAAATCGGCACCTATATCGAGCAGAGCGTCGACCACGAGCTCTCCGGCAACGTGATCGACCTGTGCCCGGTTGGCGCGCTGAACAACAAGCCCTATCGGTTCTCGGCACGCGCGTGGGAGATGGCCTCGCTGCCCACGATAGCGCCGCACGATTGCATCGGCGCGAACGTCAGCGCGCACGTGATGGGCGGGCGAATCAAGCGCGTCGTGCCCCGTTACAACGAGCAGGTCAACGAGAGCTGGCTGGCGGATCGGGATCGCTTCTCGTGCGAAGGGGTGTACGCGGAGGACCGGCTCGAGTCGCCGATCGTTCGTGACGATGGCGAATGGCGCCAGGCGAGTTGGGAGGAGGCGCTGGATATCGTCGCCGAAGGCCTGGCCCGGGTCGGCACCGATCTCGGCGTGCTGGTGTCGCCCAGTGCGACCACCGAGGAGGGGTACCTGCTGAATCGCATCGTGCGGCACCTCGGCTCGAACAACATCGATCACCGGCTGCGGCGACGAGATTTTCGCCTGCAGGAAAATGATCCGGTGAGTCCGGGAC
>JBPCXI010000034.1:0-13497 GCA_051008895.1 Gammaproteobacteria bacterium
GCACGTTGCTGCACAGGCGCAGCGACGCCAGCAGCTCGAGCGCGTCCAGGTAACGCTGCGCGTGCTCCATGTCGCCGCTAATCACTGCCCAGCCGACGCGATATCCGCACGCGCGATAGACCTTGGACAAACCGCTGAACGTGGCGCACAGCGTATTCTCGACCAGCGTCGCCATGGGCACGAATTCCGCGTCCTCGTAGACCATCTCGTCGTAGATCTCGTCGCTGAAGATAACCAGCCCGTTGTCCTCGGCCAGCGTCACGATTGCGTCGAGGGTCCGGCGCGAATAGACCGCGCCGGTCGGATTATTCGGATTGATCACGACGATTGCGCGCGTCTGCGGCGTGATCAACGCGCGCAGCGCGTCGAGATCCGGTTCGTGGCCGGTTTCCGGCGGGCACGGGTAATGCACCGGCTTGCCCTGGTTGAGCGTCACGCCGGCAGTCCATAGCGGGTAGTCGGGACTCGGCACCAGCACCTCGTCGCCCGGATTGAGCAGGGCGCGCAGCGTCAGGTCGATCAGCTCGCTGACGCCGTTGCCGATGAACACGTGTTCCGCGGTCACGCCCGGCACACCGCGATCCTGCTGCTGCATCACGACGGCCTCGCGCGCCGGGAAAATGCCTTTCTGGTGACAGTAACCCTCGCTGCTCGACATGTTCTCGATCATCGCGAGGCGCATCGTTTCAGGCGTGCGAAAGCCGAAAGCGCCCGGGTTGCCGATATTCAGCGACACGATCTCGTAGCCACGCCGCTCCAGCTCGAGCGCGCGGTTCGCGAGTTTGCCGCGGATCTCGTAACGCACTTCTCGCAGTGCGTGGCTGGGGTCGTAGTTGCCGGACATGCTGGTTGCTGCCTCGGTCAGGCCGGCTGCGGCGACGACTCGTTGATTGCCGCCTTCCGCATGTCGAGCATCGACGCGGCGACTGTCGCGACGCACAGCAGGCCGGTCATCACCGCGAATGATACGAAGTACGATCCGGTCACATCCGCGAGCTTGGCGGTGACGAACGGCCCCAAAGCGCCGCCGAAGGCGTCGAGCACGTTGATGACCCCGAGAATCTTGCCGAGGGCACGCATGCCGAACAGGTCGGCCGACAACAGCTGAATCAATGTATAGATCCCGCCCCAGCCGAAACCGAATAGAACCAAGCCGCCCCAGAGTGCCTCAGCGCTCGTTAGCCTTATCGCGAATAACAACATCACAGCGCCCGCCAGCATCAGACCGAGAGACGACAGCAGAATCAGTTTGTGGCCAAATGTTTCGGCCAGGTAGCCGGCGAGCAGCTTGCCGACGAAACCGCCGAAAAACAGAATCGAGACGGCGGTAGCCGACACCTGAGGTTCGTACGCGGATTCCCGCATGTACAGGAATACGTTGGCCTGCATGCCCAGAATCGAATAGAAAGTGCACATCGCGATTGTTGCGAGCATCCAGAAATTGCGACTGGAGAGTGCCTCCTTCAGCGTATATCCGCCCAACTGGACCGACGCCGATTTCGTCCCCGCTTGCTTTCCGGCGCTCATCGGGCCGTTCCGGACGAAGAAGAATGCCAGCGGCACCATCGCCAGCGCGATCCAGGCCAGCCATTCGAACGCACTTCGCCAACCACCGGTCTGAATCAGCCACACATTGAGCTTGGGGAAGAACGCGTTACCGAGACTGGTACCGGCAAGAACAATACCGATCGCGAGCCCGCGGTTGCGGTCGAACCAGCTCGAGATCAGGTAGACGTTAATCATCAGCCCACACAACGCGAGCGCCAGGCCCAGCCCGGTGCCGATCAGGTACATCTCGGTCAACGAATCGACGCGCGAAAGCAGGTAATTTCCGAACGCCAGCATCGACATGCCCACGAGGATCAGCGGCTTGACGCCGACGCGATCCGCGAGCCAGCCGGAGCCAAGGCCGCACACCGCGGCCATCAGCAACATCAGGGTATCGCGCAGTTTGATGTCGGCTTTCGCGATCTCCTGACCCGTAGATTCGGACAGCGCGTTGATTAATTGCACGTCGAAGACGCTGATGCCGCCGAAAAACATGCCCTGCCCCACGAACATGATGAAGAAGGACATCGCGCAGATGACCCACCGGTACCTGCGGACTTCGGGCGTGCTACCTGTCATGAAGAAAACCTGATCTCGTGTTGCGACCAGCGTGCACATTAACGGATTCGTGGTGCGTCACCAAGCGTCGTGCGCCGAGGCAGAGCGGCCGCGAGGAAGATTCCAAGAATTCACCTAATAATTAGTCTGTAGCTTACTATTTTTTATGCTTTATCTGTGACCAGAAAGCTTCGACCAAAGGACTCCTGAGCCTCTTCTCGAGCGCGAACAGCCCGACGTCATAGGATTGCAGTACGGGGCTCACGTTGATGATGCGCACGGTCGACGCGAGCGGACTGTTGTCGAGCACGATGCGTGGCACGACCCCGACGCCGAAGCCGAGGCTGACCATGCTGACGATCGCCTCGTTGCCGGCGACCTGAGCGTAGATCTGCGGCGTCACGTCAAGTCGGCGAAACCACTCGTCGACGCGGCGGCGGGCGATGCCGGTCTCGGACAGGATCATTGGCGTATTCGCCCACGCCGCAGCGCCGGCGCCGGCGAGCGCGCGATGGGCGGCAGGGTCGCGCGCGGCGATGAAGACCAGCGGCGACGTCGTAATCGACTTGAAGGCGAGTCCGGCCGGCAACGTCTCGGGCCGGGCGCCGATCGCGATGTCTTCCTCCCCGGCGATGACGCGCCGAATCGCATGCTCGGGATCGCCGGTGTGCAGTTTGATCTCGATGCGAGGGAAGTTGCTGCGAAATTCGCTGAGCAATTCGAACAGGAAGCTGTAACTGGCGGTGACGGAACAATACATGCTCACCTCGCCGCGTAGCTCGACGGCCTCTTCCATCAGCGAGTTCCGGATCACGTCCCAGGCCGTCAGCGAGTCGCGCGCGTAGTCGAGAAACAACGATCCGGCCCGGGTCAGGGATACGCTGCGGTTATCCCGCTCGAACAGGCCGACGCCGACCTCGTTCTCGAGTTGGCGGATGCTGCGACTCAGCGCGGACGCGCTGACGTGACACGCTTCGGCCGCCCGACCGAAATGCAGCGCATCTGCGAGCACGACGAATTGCTTCAGGCCGCGGATATCCATACGGGCAATTATTGCATAATTCGGGACACTATATTGTGAATATTTCGTTTTACGCAAGAATGTGCTTCATGTATGTTGGCCGGCAACTGCGGGGATTCCGCAGTGGACTCCGAAGGGGACACTCCCCTCGGGAGTGTCCCCAGGCTAAATCCCCGGCCAGACCAGATCAGGAGCAGACAGATGCAGGTTTACTACGACGCGGATTGCGATCTCGCGATCATCCAGAGCAAGAAAGTCGCGATCATCGGTTACGGATCGCAGGGCCACGCTCACGCGTGCAATCTCAAGGATTCCGGCGTCGACGTAACGGTTGGTCTGCGCCCCGACTCGTCATCGCGTGCAAAAGCCGAGAACGCCGGCCTGAAAGTCGCGGATGTGCCGGCTGCGGTTGCAGACGCGGACCTCGTGATGATCTTGACCCCCGACGAATTTCAGCGGCAGCTGTACCTCGACGAAATCGAGCCGAATATCCGCGCCAGCGCGACGCTCGCGTTCGCACACGGCTTTGCGATTCACTACAACCAGGTCGTTCCGCGGAAGGATCTCGACGTCATCATGATCGCGCCGAAGGCGCCGGGCCACACGGTGCGCTCCGAGTTCGTCAACGGCGGCGGAATTCCGGATCTCATCGCGGTATTCCAGGATGCTTCCGGGCAGGCGAAAAACGTCGCAATGTCCTACGCGTCGGGCATCGGCGGCGGCCGCACCGGGATTATCGAAACGACCTTCAAGGACGAGTGCGAAACCGACCTGTTCGGCGAGCAGACGGTCCTGTGCGGCGGCGCGGTGGAACTCGTGAAGGCGGGTTTCGAGGTGCTGACCGAAGCCGGCTACGCGCCGGAGATGGCCTACTTCGAGTGTCTGCACGAACTGAAATTAATCGTCGACCTGATGTACGAAGGCGGCATCGCCAATATGAACTACTCGATTTCGAACAACGCCGAGTACGGCGAGTATGTGACCGGCCCGAAAGTCATCAACGATGAATCGCGCAAGGCGATGCGCGAGGCGCTGCACAACATTCAGACCGGCGAGTATGCGAAGCAATTTGTCACCGAGGGCGCGTCGAACTATCCGTCGATGACAGCATACCGCCGGCTCAACGAGGCGCACCCGATCGAGCAGGTCGGCGCCGAGTTGCGCGAGATGATGCCGTGGATCACCGCTAACCGGCTCGTCGACAAAGCCAAGAACTAGGCCCGCACGCCACCCTCTCGCGGCAGGCGCCGCGAGAAGGTGGTTATCCTTGGCGCAACGTCCGCTAGCGACCGAAGCCGAAACTTGCGCGGATGCCGTAGATCCGTGGTGACGGCAGGCTGACGATCATGCCGTCGTTCGGACCCGGTGGGAACAGACCCTGCCGGAAGGTCTCGAGCTGCGAACCGACATCGACCGCGGACTTCGGCGTATCGTCGTCGGTCACGTTATCGACGAACAGCACGACTTCCCAGTTGTTGGTCACGACGCCGGCACGCAGGTCCATCAGCCAGTACGAGTCGAGTAACTTGATGTTGTTCTCTTCGATGAACCGCTCATCGTTATAGATGACGTTCGTGTCGACGAACATGTTCATGTCGCTCCTGCCGATCGGCGTTTCCCACTTGAGATAGCCCACGAGCGAATGTTCGGGAATATCCTCGATTTTGTTGCCCTTGCGGCTGACCCGGCAGACGTTGTCGAACACGGCCGGATCCGGATTCAGATCGACGAGTTCCAGGCAGCCCCCGTTGCCGGCGAGCTGCGTACGCGCGGCCTCCGTCGACGATCCGGTCAGCGATTCGAACTTCGTGTACTCGGTGTCGAGCCAAGTGTAAGACACCGAGGTGAACCAGTTCTCGTTAATCGCCCACGATGCGTCGAATTCGATCCCGAATATTTCGGCCTCGCCGGCATTCTCGATGCTCGAAACATCGGTCTGGGTGCGCGCATCGAACTGGGTCACGCCGACCTGCTTGTCGGTGTAATCCTGGAAGAAGATCGCACCGTTGACGACGACCGCGCCGTCGGCCCACGTTGTCTTGCCGCCCAGTTCATAGGCGAGCAGCTTCTCCGCGTCGTAAGTATTGTTTTGCGGGTCGAAGAACGTGCCGCCGGTGATCGAGCTGATGCCGCCCGGCTTCTGGCCTTGCGCGATCGAGAAATACCACATCTTGGTATCGCTCGAGCGCCATTCCAGCGTGCCTTTCGGCACGAAGAACGACTCGCTGAACTTCGCCTCGAGCGGGCCGACGACTGCGTTCGTATACGTGCCGTCCGCCAGCGTGCCGCCGCTCGCCTGCGCCAGCGAAGAGCCGCCGCGGAACGCGCCGTTACAGGCGTCGACGGTGCCGTCGCCGTCAGTATCGGTGCTGGCGAGCCCGCTTTGCGCCTGCGTCGCCACCGCGTTGCAGGTGTCGCCGACGTTGGTGATTTCCTCGTCGACGTAACGGCCTTCGAGCGTCAGCTTCCACGCGTCGCTGATGTCCCAGTCGATCAATCCATACAGCGAGCCGTGCTGGGTCTCGCGCGACGAGAAACCCGGATTCCGGTTCAGCCCGTTACCGTCGCCGTCGAGCAGCACCTCCGCCGCGTTTGGAAAACCGATGTCGCGTGGCGGCCCCGGCGGAAACCCGCGGAAGTACGCGGACGAAAACGTCATGCTGCGTTCGGTCTGTTCAGCCTTTTCGTACCAGTAATTCAGGCCGACGGTGAAGTTGACGGGTCCGTCGAACTGGCTCGAGTAGCGGAACTCCTGGCTGAACAGGTCCGTGTCGTTGGAGAAATCGATCTGCTGGCCGATCGGTGAGCAGTTCTGCATGCCGCCGGGTACGGTATTGACCGTCGGGCATGGGATCCGGTTGACGGTCCAGCTCTGGTCGAGCGACGTGTAGCTACCGGCCGTCATCGCGTCCCACAACCCGTCGAATTTCTGCGTCGCTTCGCTCTGCGACAGGCCGGTGTAGGACGACCAGCGGCCGATGCTCGAATCCCAGTCGATCAGCATCGTGAACGTGATCAAATCGAGTTCCGTGCCCTTGTAGTCACCGCCGGTCGCGGGGTCGGGAGATTGCGCGATGACCGCCTGATCCGCCTGCGGCGCGGTGCCGGCCGCCAGCACTTTCGGCGTGCCGAGGCAGCTCGTCAGCGCATTGTCGGCAGACGTCGGGAACGGCCCGCAGTCGGGATAGTTCGCGCGCGGGAAAAATGGCCCGCCGGCGCCCGACGTATAGATCAGGCTTGCGGGCTCCAGGTTCACGATCGTGTTCGGCGCGACGCGCGCCTGCGCGCCGGTCTGGAAGTTGTCTTCGGAATAGGCGAGGCGCGCCTTGATCGACAGGTTTTCCGTCGCCTCCCACAAACCGGTCAATGCGGCGCCGGCACCGTCCGAGCCGCCGACTTCGCCGCCGGTGAACGAGTTGTTATAGAACCCGGCCCGGTCGTAGGTCAACGCGTTCAACCGCAGCCCGAAGCCGCCCGCGATCGGCCCGCCGACCGCGCCGGTCAGCTGGTACTGCTCCTCGGAACCGATATCGGCCGCAATGTCGCCTTCCCAGTTCTCCAGGTTCGGATTCTTGGTGATGTACTGAATGGCGCCGGCAAATGCGCTACGGCCATAAAGAGCGCTCTGCGGGCCCTTGACGACCTCGATGCGTTCGACGTCGATCAATCGCTGGTTAATTGAGAACGCCTGTCCGGCCGTCGATATCGCCTCGCCAGTGAAGTCGATGCCATCAACCAGGAACGCGGCGTTCGCGCGGCCGCGCGTCGGCGACAGGCCGCGGATGACGATGCGGTTGTCCTGGCCGCCGAAGCCTTCGTCGAAATTGACGCCCGGCGTGTACTTGGCGACACCGGCGATGTCCTGGATGCCCTTCCGTTCGATATCGGTCGCCACAATGGCGGAGACCGAGATCGGGACGTCCTGGAGGTTTTCCTTGCGCTTGCGCGTGAAGACCTCCATCACGTCGCGCGACCAACCGTCGGCGGGTACGAGAAGAAAAACCGGAGCCAGCAAGGTCGCCGCAACCACGGCGGCAGGAACAAAACGCGAGTCCATCATTCGACTATCCCCCCCGAAATAATCCAGATTCAATCGCTGTCGTCACGCCCGAATGCAATCTACGACCGCGGTGAACGAACACGTCGGCCAAGCGTAGCATTTTTGCAACCTGTATTGAACCGCGATCGTATCGAGTAGCGGCCGGGCTGTTGTGACGCTGCTACTGAAGTGCGGGGATCACGCGTTCGCCGATGACCTTGATCGCCTCTTCCGGGTTGTTATAAACGCGCAGGCAGATATCGGTCAGACCCGCATCGCGAAACTGTCTGAGGCGGTCAATTTCGTGATCGAGCTCGGCCAGCGGCGACGCAGCCGTGCAACGCCGGCACAATTTGTCCAGCAGGTCACGTGGAATCTCGGGAATATTCGAGTCCTGCTCGTAGAACGCCCGATTCAGCGCATCGGTGTTGTCGTAAATGACCTGCATCTCATCTTCCGGCAGGATACCGGCGTGATATTCGCCGTATGCGGGCCACGGCGTTACCCGCGCGGCGAGCCACATGCGACACTCTGCGAGCGCCTCCTCCGGATCCTCTTTTACATGCCAGGCCCAGAAATTGCGCAGGCAGAAATTGTCCTTGTGCGGATTGTGCTCCTCGATGATCGGGTCGATGACCTCGCGCACCTTGGCGACATGGTCGGGCGGATGATCGCCGAGGAAGATGCCCTCGGAGTACTTGGCGCTCGACCGCAACATCTGCGGGCCACCCGCACAGACGAACACGCCGGGCTTCTCCTGCGTGACCCACGACGAGTGATACCAGCGCACCATGTACATCTCGCCGAAGTAACGCACCATCTCGCCGGTTGCCATCTGGTCGATGATCTCGACACATTCACGCACCGCTCGCAGCCTGCGCTCTGCTTTCTGCCCCATCGCGTACGCGGTGCCGCCGTCGCCGGCCGCGATCCCGATCTGCGCGCGACCATTGGATATTTCGTTCAGGGTCAGTAGCGCGTTGCCCATCTTCAGCGGGTGCAGCTCGTACGGCGACACCGCGACCGGGCCCATCTTGATCTTGCTGGTCGCCCGCGCCGCGTCGACGAAATTGACGAACGGGTCGCGCCCGTCGTGCATGTTTGATACCCACAACGCACCGACACCATAGCTTTCCGCGAGCTGCGCCAGTTCAGCCCAGCGCTCGGGCGATCCGTGTGGTTCGAGTATCAGATCGATACGCATGTTCGTGCCCCCTGCATACAGGCCCTATCGATAGCAGAATGCCGAAACCTGTGTATATGCGAGAAACTACGTAGCGCTCTAGTCGACATGCTCCATTTCTACGAGCTCATAATAGGTCTGCATATAGCCGCCGATATCCCCGCGCAGGAACAGGAAATCGTCGTCGTTCGTACACCAGATGTCGTACGGCGGATGCGCTTCCGGCAACCCGGGCGACGACACGAAGCGAAAATGCAGCGAGTCGAACGTGCCCGCGCCGACTTCTATCGTCTCCTCGCCGACGTACTCGACGCCGAAGCCGATACGAAACAGCATCGGGCCGGTCGCGCCGCGATGATCCGGTGACGACAGCAGCATCTCGTCGATACTCTGCACCTCGGTCGCGGGTTTCGACAGATCGAACAGACGCATGTGCCACGAATCGCAGGCGATCGCGTGATTCTGGAAGGTCTTCAGGCGGCCGTTGGTCTCCATGCGCTGCGAAACGCGGCCGTCGAGCGCGGTATGCGTTTCGCACTCGGCGAAGTCCGGGCCGAAGCGAAACCAGCCGGAACCCATGAATTTATCGTCGACTGCCAGGCGCACGAAACAGTCCATCGGATGCCAGTCTTCGTCGAGGCTGTAGGTGATGTCGCGCATGACGCTCGGCCGGTCGTCGATTTCGCAGTGTGCGGTGATCGTCCGCTTGCCGTCGCTGTGTACGTCGATATGGAAAAATTCCCGGCCGCGTTCCTGGTCCATGCGGTCCGGCTTCTTGCTCGTATACAGGATTTTTCCGCGAATACTCCGATGGTCTCGCTGCAGAATTTCGTCACTCATTTATTGTTTCCCGCCAATCGTTTCACTATTCAATGACTCTATTCGGGTGCGCCGGCCGCCGTCGCTATCGATCGCCCCTCATCGCTGATCCAGTCGCTCCACGAACCGGCATACAGCGCGGCGCCCGGTAACCCGGCCAGCTCCAGCGCTAACAGTGTGTGGCACGCCGTGACACCGGATCCGCACATGCACGCGACCTGATCCATCGCGCCGGCCTCGAGCGCGATGCCGTCAACTGAGGCGCCGTAGTATGCCTGCAAATCGGCTGGTGCAAGGAAGCATTTGTCAGCCGCCAGGTTGTATTGAAACGGCGTATTCGTGGCTCCGGGGACATGCCCGGCGCGCTTGTCGAGCGGCTCGACCCGACCGGCGAATCGTTCGTCTGCTCGTGCGTCAAGCAGAATCATCTCGCCGGTCCCGAGGCCGGTCTCGACCGCGGCAGCGTCGACGACCGGCATTGCGCCGACCGCTGCCGTGAAACTGCCGTCCCCGGTCGGCCGCGCATTCGTTGATTGTGCATTTGTTGATAGGGAATGTCCGGCGGACTCCCAGGCGGTCATCCCGCCGTCGAGCACCGCGCCCCGACGATGACCCGCCCAGCGCAGCAACCACCACAGCCGCGCGGCGATCGCGTTGCCAACTTCGTCGTAAGCGACGACCCGAGAATCTGCATGCACCCCGCAGCGGCGAAAGAAATCGTTCAACGCTTGCGCATCCGGCAACGGGTGACGCCCGCCGCTGCCGTCGCCCGCCAGCGGTGCGGCGAGATCGCGGTCGAGATCTGCGTAGTGAGCGCCGGGGATGCGCCCGGCCAGCCAGGCGGCCCTCCCCGCTTCCGGGTCCGTCAGGTCGAACCGGCAGTCGATGACGACCCAGTCGGCGTTGCCTAGATTCGCAGCGAGTTCGGCTACTGAAACGATGGGCGAGTCGATGTCATTTTCGGCCATCGGTATTTCCTTTTAGGCCAAGTATTTGTCTTGTAACGGTTTCGCCTAACGAGGACAATATCATGATTAACGCCGCGCGCGGCCGCGCCCGCGCCGGCCTACAAGAAGCAAATTCGCACGGCGGTCGCCGCGTTGTCACGACCGCTCAACACCCGGGAGTGCTTGATGGACAAAGTAATGGTTTGCCTGAAGCGCGTTGTCGACTACAACGTGCGGGTCAGGGTAAAGCCGGACAATTCGGGCGTCGTCACGGACGGCGTCAAGATGAGTATCAACCCGTTCGACGAGATCGCGCTCGAAGAAGCGCTGCGGATGCGTGAACAGGGCAAGGCCGCTGAAGTCTTCGTCGTATCCATCGGCCCGTCCGACTGCCAGCAACAGTTGCGCACCGGCCTCGCGATGGGCGCCGATCGCGCCATCCTCGTCGAGAGCGACGGCGAGGTCGAACCGCTGGCCGCTGCGCGCGCTTTCCTGAAGCTGATCGAGAAAGAGCAGCCGGAACTCGTGATCCTCGGCAAACAGGCTATCGACGACGACTGTAATCAGACGCCGCAGATGCTCGCGACACTCTGGGGCAGACCCCAGGCAACTTTTGCCTCCAGGATCGAGCTCGGTGACGGCACCGCGAAAGTCACGCGAGAAGTCGACGCCGGACTCGAGGTCATCGATGTCGACCTGCCGGCCGTCATCAGCACCGATCTGCGACTCAACGAGCCGCGGTACGTCAAGCTGCCGGACATCATGAAGGCGAAGAAGAAGCCGCTCGAAACCATGGCAATCGCCGACCTCGACGTCGACGCGTCGCCGCAATTCGAGACGGTAACCTTCGCCACGCCGTCCGCGCGGCAGAAAGGTTTGATGGTCGACGACGTCGCCGGATTGATCGGCGCACTGAAGGAAAAAGGATTCTCGCTATGAGCAAAGTTCTGATCGTTGCCGAGCACGACGGCGCGGCGCTCAATGCCAGCACTGCGAAGACCGTCAGCTGCGCGTCAGCGCTGAATGCCGACGACATGACGATCGCCGTATTCGGCGACGGTTGCGACAGCATTGCCGCCGCCGCAGCCAAGCTCGACGGCGTCACCCGGGTCGTTGTTGTCGATCGCGCCGAGAACGCAGCACCGCTCGCCGCGGTGCTCGCGCCGCAGGTGGCGCAACTCGCCGCTGGCTGCGACTACGTGTTCGGACCGTCCACGACGTTCGGCAAAGACCTGATGCCGCGAGTCGCCGCGCTGCTCGGCGTCGGCCAGCTCAGTGACATCATGAGCGTCGACGGGCCACATACATTCCAACGCCCGATTTACGCCGGTAACGCGATCATCACGGTCAACGCTCCGGCCGACAAACCGGTCGTCGCCACGGTGCGTGTCGCGTCATACCAGGCTGCAGGCGAAGGCGGTGCTGCGACGATCGAGGCCGCAAACGTCGATGCTGAATTGCCGACGCATACCCGCTTCGTCGAATTGCAGTCCGGCGGCGGCGACCGGCCGGACCTGCAGGTTGCGAACGTCGTCGTGTCCGGCGGGCGCGGCGTCGGCAGCGAGGAGAATTTCGAAATCCTGTACAAACTGGCCGACAAACTCGGTGCAGGCGTTGGCGCCTCGCGGGCCGCCGTCGATGCCGGCTACGTACCCAACGACATGCAGGTCGGCCAGACCGGCAAGATTATCGCGCCCGACCTGTACATAGCGTTCGGCATATCGGGCGCGATCCAGCACCTGACCGGCATCAAGGACGCGGGCACAATCGTCGCGGTCAACAAGGATCCGGAGGCGCCGATATTCGAGATTGCCGACATCGGTCTCGTCGGCGATCTGTTCCAGGTCATCCCGGAACTGAACGAACAACTCGGCGGCTAACCGCCGCCCGCCGCCGCCGGATCCGATGCAACCATCCACGGGTCCGAAGCCGGTCCTCAGCGTCCCGCTGCTGGTACTGCTCAGCGCGACCAGCGCGCTGTCGCCATTCGCGATGGTCGTACTGGCGCCTGCGCTGGATGCGATTGGCAAGCAGTTCGGCGTCGGCGCCGCTCAGACCCAGTTCCTCGTATCGGCATACCTGCTCGGCCTCGCTTTCGCGCAGCCGGCGGCGGGCATCCTCTGCGACCGGCTGGGACGACGACCCGTGATGCTCGTCGGCTTTGCCGTTTTCGTGGTCGCGAGTCTCGCCTGCGCATTCGTCGACCGTCTCGACGTGCTCATCGTGATGCGGTTCGTGCAGGCCGCGGGCGTCAGCGTCGGCACGGTCACGGCACGGGCCACGGTTCGCGATCTGCATGACGATTCCGGTTCCGCTCGCGCTTTGTCGTATATCTCCGCGGCGATGGGCCTGTCGCCGATCGTTGGCCCGGTCATCGGCGGCTTGGTCAGCGGTGCGTACGGACCGCAGGCCGTGTTCCTGGTCAGCGCGACGATCGGGGCTGCAACCTGGCTTTGGGGCCTCTCTCGCTATCCGGAGACGGCCGCGCCGGGTGGCCGCGAGCATCCGAGTCTCGGCGAATGGTTTCGCAGCTATGTGCAGCTTTTGCGCTCACGCGTGTTCATCGGCTACTCGATGATGTACGGACTCGCCCAGGCAGGGTTTTTCGCATTCATGACCGTCGGCGCCACCGTGTTTGAGCGCGATCTCGGCATGGGGCCGGCGCAATTCGGCTTGAGCTGGGCCGCGCTCGCGGCAGCGTATGTCGCCGGTGCAATGCTGACCGGCAAACTATCGGCGGCGATGCCGTTGTCCAGGCTGCTCGGCATCGGACTCGCAATCCTGTTCGCGGGCACCTCGTCACTGTTACTTCTGGTGCTGTCGGTCGGCGTAACTTACTGGGGTCTGACCGTACCGCTTATCGTGCTGTCGGCCGCGAACGGCATCGTCACACCGCTGTCGCTCGCGGGGGCGGTCAGCTACCGGCCTCTGATCTCGGGATCCAGCTCGGGCTTGTCGAGCGCGATCGGACTGACGCTGAGCGGAGCATTCACGATCGTCGCCGGCGCACTGTACACCGGCGAGTTCCTGCCCATTGCAGTGCTGATGACCTTCGTCGCGGCGCTGACCGTCGCGACGGGCTGGTTGACGCGCTAAACCGAATCTATCGCGGCCTTACCGATTAATTTCGGACAGTGATGACTCGAGTCTGTCAGCGTTGTTCCTCATTACGCTGAGATAGTCGTCCTGGCCAGATTTATTCGCTGCTGTGTGAAAAGGAACCGACGTGATGCCGGCGTCGGATAAACGCTGTTTGGTAGATGACAACGGCTCGTGCTCCCAGATCATGATTGTCGACGGATGCGTTGCGAGTACCCGCTGCAGATCTATCCAGGCTGCCGTGGTCGGCTCTTCTTCGGGCTCCCAATGCATGCTGTGACCG
>JBPCXI010000035.1:0-4764 GCA_051008895.1 Gammaproteobacteria bacterium
CGCTGGCCGGGTTGGCGCCGCCATTGTCGGCCACGGAGCCATCAGGGTTCACGGTGCTCGACTTGCCGACCGGGTTGCCGCCGTCGATAACCGCGGAGCCCATCGAACCGAGCCAGTTGCCCCAGGCGTCCATGACGGCCGCCACTTCTTCCTCCGTCTCCGGGTGCTTGCCGCCGTGGTAGATAAACAGGTACTTGGCCATTTCGCTCTCCTCTCTATAACGATGTTTGGGTTGCAGAATGGAGAGTACGCACAAGAAACCTGCCCGTCATCGTAGGAAATGCCCGCTTTTTCGGCATTTCATTGTGCATACTGCACAATCGTACCGAGATCAGTGCATCGCGACCCTGGTCGCGGCAATGTAGCGGTCGAAACGGGCATCGCCGCGCAGGCTCGCGAACAGGGGGTCGTTCGCATCCCACAGGTAGAAGCGCCTGCCGGCCTCGACAGCCCGGTCGAACCATTCGAAGGCCTCCGCGACGTCGCCTCGCAAGGTATGACAACCGGCGATCAGCCAGTAGTCGTACGACTCTTCGTTGCCATCTGCAATCTTCTGCATCGACAGGGCCTCGACCTCATCGATGAGCTGCATCGCCTCATTACGCTGCGCGCTCGCAAGCAGCACCTGCGCCTGCCCCAGGCGCGCATAGCTGTCGCCCGGGAATTTCTCGACGACATCCTCGAAGCGCTGGAAGGCGTTCTGCAAGTCACCCGCCATCAGGCTGGCCACGCCCATTACCTGCAGGCATGCATAGTTGCCGGGAAACGCTTCGTTGATCCTGCTGCAGCGCGACATGGCCTCGTCCGGATACCCGGTGAACATCTCCAGCATCGCCAGCCGGGATGAGGCCTGCGCCTGCAGTGGCAATTTCTCGAGCGCCTTGTTCAGCCAGGTCCTCGCGTCGTCGACCTCGCCCATTTTCAGGTACAGGTAACCGAGATTGCTCATCGCCCCGTCATGATCCGGCGCACTACTCAGAGCCTGCAAGTACAGCGCTTCTGCAGCATCGAATTGCTGTCGCCGAAACTTGAGATGTGCGCTCTCGAGGGCGGGTTGCCAGTGGTCGGGGTCGAGTTCCAGGGCACTGGAATAGGCGTCGAGACCGCCATCCTCATCGCCATTCATGATGAGTGCCGTGCCCAGGGCAGTCAGCGTCACGGGACAGGCTGGTTTGAGCTCCACGGCTCGCTGTGCGAACTCGAGCGCATCGTCGACCCTGTTGCCGCCCCAGTATCGCGCCTGCTGGGTCAACGCGTCGGCAAGCCTTGCCCAGGCCACGGCGAACTGTGGATCCAGTTCCACGGCCCGCTCGAACAACGCTATTGCGTTCTGGTTGTGCACATAGGTGCTTGCATCGTAGGCCGAACGCCCATTGGCGTAGGCCAGTTCCGCCTCGCTCGGTTCGGCGGCCACTGGAAGCTGGACGTTACCGCCCGACTGCCCGATCGAGAGCAGCAACAGCGCCGTCGCCGCGAGCGCGCTGCGTCGCAACGTCACCGACGGTCTTTTCGGCGGCTTCACCTCCCCGACATTCGCGATCAGCCGGTAACCGACCTTCGGCACCGTCTCGACGAACCGCGGCTGCTTCGGGTTATCGCCGAAGGCCACGCGTATCTGCGAGATACAGCGCGCAAGTGCAGCATCACCGACAACCGTGTCGGGCCACAGGGCACTGATCAGCTGGTCCTTCGTGACGACCTCCCGCGCATGCGCCGCGAGATAGACCAACACTTTCATTACCTGGGGCTCGAGGTGGATCGTTTTCGTTTTTCTTGTAACGCGGCCGCGCTTCGCTTCGACGAGCCAGCCGCTCAGTGTGAAATCCCCGTCCATCATCTGACTTCCATCAAGACTTCATCAAGCATTCAATAAGACTATTCCCGGGTCAGCATGTTCAATGCGATTTGAGCCTGGGAACGAGAATGAGACGCATGAAAAGACCAATCGCCGGGCGCCGGCCGGCCTCGCTAATTGCTGTCTACGTGGCTGTCTGCGTGACGTTGAGCGCCATCGCGGCATCGGCCGACCCCCGGCCGGCGCCCACCATGCTGCAGCCGGCCACAATCCAAAAGGCCGTCCGTGCCCCGGACGTCCAGGATGCACAACAACAGATTGCGTTCGCCATTGGTGAACAGCGGAGCGACTGGGCCGCGGTCGACGACGTGCTCGCGAGCCCTGGGCTTGGCGACATCGAACGTGAGTTCCTGCTCTACGGCACGTTGATGCGCGCCCGCAATGTCGAAGCGGACGACGCCGGTATTGCATTCGTCTCGCGCCTGCAAAGTTATGAAAGCAAGACCTTCGTCCGGCACGAAGAAGGGCCATTGCCCGTTGCGGTCTATCCGATTGCAACCCTGGCCACGGGAACGTTGCGCTTCTGGAACCGGCGGCAGGTAGCGCGTGACGCGTCGCTCGCATTTGCAGCAGGAGACATGAGCCGTATGCAGAGCCTCCGGCAAACCGGGTCGGACGACTATGCCGGCACGCTTGCCGCACTGCGCGCGGCCGATGCAACGGCGATGGTCCAGGCAAAAGAGTGGCTCGCCTCAAACTCGAATGACAACAACTCGAACGACAACGACTTCTACGAGGCCCGCGCGGTCGTGGCGCTCGCGACCGGCGATCGAACGCTCGCCGCCGAGCTCCTGATAACAGATAACGGCGCCGCGTCAATCCAGTTGCTGCGCGCCACGCGCCAACACTTCGACGCAACGACGGCATTCGATCTCTTGCAACACGCGACAAGTAATCCGGCCATCGCCTCGGCAGCACTGTTCGAACTCGATGCGCTGCGGCACGCCGGTTTCGATGAGCGCATCGACAGCTACCTGCTCGACGCCCTGGCGGAGCCGACACTCGGTGCCACGGCCGCGGCCATCATCGCGCGCCGGCAGGACCCGGCGCTGCTCGCCCGGGTGGCCGGTGTGTTGAGTTCCCCGGCGTCGAGCCAGAGCCAGCAGGCGCGCGCCGCGCTCGCCCTGACGCTGGCAGACACTCAGTACGCCCGCTCCGCGCTTCGCGACGCCGTCACGAGTGAGCACATCACGGATTCCGATCTGCAGAAGGAGCTTGCCGAATGGCTGCAAAACTGAAACTGGCATTCGTCCTCGGCGGCATCGCTCTGTCGTGCGCAAGCACGGCGCAGATACTCACCTACACCGAGAACGTAAACAGCCCCACCGAACTCGCTGTCGGTTACCCGATTCCCGTGCCTGTCGACTCACTGTCGGGCGTTGCGGGCTTCCGACTTTATTTCAGCCTGCACGCGCAGCACCAGGACCTCATGCTGAACAATGCCGAGGTCAGCGGACAGGTGGTCGGCACGACGCGCCAGGGCCGTGACATCTGGGCCTACCAGATCGGCGACGCCGACAACACCAACGTCAACGGCACGACAGAGGCGGCAGCAGTAATCAACGGCGGCATTCATGCGCGCGAGTGGCAGAGTCCCGAGGTTGTCACCGAACTGTTCGAACAACTCGTCGAACGCAAGGCGGATAACGGCATCGTCCAGTACATCATCGAGAACATGAACACGGTGATCCTGCCCGTCAACAACATCGACGGTTTCCTGCAGACGCAACGTTTCCCGACGCAGGTCACGCCGACACCGCCCGGTACCGAGATCACCTTCAATCCGCCGGAGTTCGACTCGCCGCGCGACGGCCGCATGCGCCGCAAGAACATGCTCGACGTCGACGAAGACCTCACGACCGACGCGGACCGTTTGTTCGGCGTCGACCTGAATCGCAACAACGACCAGTTCTTCGACAACAACCCGCGCAACTCGCCCGACCCGGAGAGTATTGTCTACCGCGGCACGGCACCGGCGTCCGAACCCGAGATCCAGGCGTTGCACCAGGCCGTCGCGCTCGCGCCGCTCGACCGGATGCGGATGTTCGTCGACTCCCACTCGTTCAGCCGCGTCTTTTTCGTGCCCATGCCGCCCAATCCGCGCCATAACGCCAACACGACGGCGCTCGTCACCAGGCTGAGCGCCGCCACCGGGACCGACCCGAATCACCCGGCGTATTTCGCGGTCATTGGCCAGACCGGCAGCGGCATCAGCGGCACGGCCGAGTTCTATTCCTATGTGCACAACATCCCGGCGTGGACGCTGGAGATCGAGCCGCCGCTCGGCTTCCCGGGCATCCCGGACGCCGGCGCGTATTACGGCGGCTTCGGTATCTCCCACGACGGCTTCATCCTGCCCGACTCGGAAATCGCGCGCGCCCGCGACGAACTCACCGTGGCGCAGATACTGGCGCTCTATCACCAGGCCGGACCGCCGGCGGCTGTGGCAGTGCAGGTCACGGATGCCACCGGCACCGTCGTCTACGATGCCGAGTGGCAGAACAACGGTGACGGCACGCGCTCGATGGTCGTCAACACCAACACGCCGCTGGAGTCCGACGGTTCCCAGTATTCGATGTGGCTGGCCTTCGACAAGCCGATGCGCTTCGTCGACTCGGTGAATGCCATCGTGGACTATGCCGGCCAGGCAGCGATCGGCGCACAACCGGTCGCAACCGTCACGGGCAACTCCATCCAGGTTCCCGTGACGTTCACCGGAACGGTCTGGCCGTTGCTGGCGGGCGGCGCACCGGCCGGTTATCTCCGCTATCGCGCCGATGCGATTACCGGCACCTTCACGATGCCCACCAACCTGCCGATCACGAGCCCGACGAACATCTCGCTCGATGTGCTCATCTCCGACATGGGTGGGCTGCTGAACGACGGCGATCCCTCCACGGTCGTGGATT
>JBPCXI010000036.1:0-28666 GCA_051008895.1 Gammaproteobacteria bacterium
CGCTGGGCGAGATTTCGCAACAGCCCGTACATCGGGATCATGTCTTCGAGCCGCTGTTCGAGCGAAGCCTTGAGTCGATCCCCGAATTGCGTCTTTAGAAACAAACCGACGGCGAAGCATGCGAGCACGATCAGCGCGATTTGCGCGAGCAGCGCAATCACCCCATTGGTCAGCGGGTCGAATGGCAGCAGCTCGGCGGGGCCCTTCGTCAGGTCGGCGAGAAGCGAATAAACCTCCGCGAGCGCGACGAAAACGATGCCCAGCGGCACGATGACAACGAGGCCTCCGATCGCCGTCGTCTTGACGAATTCGAGCAGGTTCTTCATGACGCGTGTCCTCCCGGTTGGCGGTCTCAGGATACTATCCGCTAATCGTCTTTATTGAGCCATAATCGCGCTCCGCGCGCGTATCAAGTAGAATTCCGACCGTTCTCGGATCGAACGCCGATTGGATCCCAATAACAAAGAGCGAGCTCTAGAGGCGCTTCCTCAATGCAGATGAGACTGGCCCCAATATTTGCCGTGGTCGCGATGGTTTCCGCTTGTGCAGTCGGACCGGACTATCAGCGGCCGGAAGTCGATGTTTCCGAGCAGTGGACCGAAATCGGTGCGGCTGAAATGATGGACAGCGTTCCGGACGCGCCGGTCTCCTGGTGGCAGGTATTCGATGACCCGTTACTCGATGAGCTGGTCAATGAAGCCTACCGGCAAAACCTCGATATCGAGGTCGCCGGGCTCAGGATCATGGAGGCTCGCGCAGCACTCGGCATCGCCCTCGGGAACCGCTTTCCGCAGGAACAGAATGTGCGCGGCGGCGTCCTGGGCACCGGGCTGAGCGAGAATAGCGCAAACTTTTTTCCGTTCGCCGACAGTCGCTACTGGTCCGCCGATCTCGGTTTTGACGTGGGCTGGGAGCTGGATTTCTGGGGCCGTTTCCGCCGCGGAGTCGAGGCAGCCCAGGCGGATCTCGCCACGTCGCTGGCCGGCTACGACGGCGTGCTTGTAACGGTAACCGCGGAAACGGCACGCGCGTATGTTGTTATTCGCACGCTGCAGCAACTCTTGCGGGTCACGAAGGAAAATGTCGATCTGCAGCGTCGCAGCTATGAGATCGCAGACGTTCTGGCCCGGAACGAACGCGTGACGGAGCTCGACGTCGAACAAGCCACAACGTTGCTCGAATCGACCGCCGCACAGGTGCCGGTGATCGAGGCGCGATTGGCGCAGGCCAAGAACGCCTTGAGTGTGCTGCTGGGTCAGTCGCCCGGGCAGCTCGACAGCCGCCTGGGGACCGGGCCTGTTCCGGATCCGCCGGCGCAGGTGGCGGTCGGCGTCCCGGCGGAACTCCTGCGTCGCCGTCCCGACGTGCTGGCCGCGGAATTGCGCGCGGCGGCGCAGTCGGCACGCGTTGGCATCGCCGAATCGGAACGTTACCCGCGTCTTGGTCTGACGGGTTCAATCGGCCTGCGCGCAGCCGATACGGGCACGTCGAGTCTCGACGATTTGTTTTCCAGCGACAGCATCGAGTTTGTCGGTGGGCCGGTGTTTTCGTGGCCCATTCTGAACTACGGCCGCATCAAGAACTCCGTTCGTGTTCAGGACGCGCGGCTGCAACAGTCGCTCATCAGCTATCAGAACTCGGTCCTGAGCGCGGCGCGCGAAGTCGAGGACGCAATTGTCAGCCACGTGCGGCAAAGAGAGGCGCTGGAATTCTTGGGTCGCAGTGCCGCTGCCGCCCGCCGTTCAGTAGACCTGGCACTGCTGCAATATCGTGAAAGCATCGTGGACTACCAGCGCGTGCTGGATACGCAGAGGGAGCTAAATGCCCAGCAACAACTTTTCGTGCAAACCAAAGGTGAAGTCGCCACGAGCCTCGTCTTGCTCTACAAGGCGCTGGGCGGCGGTTGGGAGATCCGGTCCGGCAACCCGGTGGTCGATCAGGACAACGCCGACCAGATGATGCAGCGAACGAATTGGGGTGAGTTGCTCAAGCCGGCGGAGGTACCCGACAAGGTTAGCTTGCCGGCACCCGCCAGCGAGCAACCGCTGTTTGGATCGCCGGATTAGCAGCCGTTGTCGAGAAGGAGCGACTTTCGACAACGAGGCTGGCAAGGATGGAGTAACGCAATGAATGAAATTAGCCTGACACATAGCCCGAAGCGTTTCGCAGGCAGGCACCTCGTGTTCTTCGCACTGGCTTCGATCACGGCCGGCTGCGGTCAGGAGCCGATGGACGCAGCGCCGGTCGTAAGGCCCGTTAAGATCATGGACATCAGCGACCTGGGCGGTGGCCGGATTCAGGCCTATCCTGGATTCATCCGCGCCGCTGACAGCGCCGAGGTGAGTTTCGAGGTACCGGGGCGCATCATAAAGCTGGAAGTCAAAGAAGGTCAGCAAGTCGAGGCCGGCGATGTGCTCGCGGCTCTCGATGATGAAAATTATGCTGCCGAACTCGATGTCGCCGTGGCCAACTTAAACAAGGCGCGGTCGGATTTGACTCGCAGCGAGAATATTTTCGCAGAAGATCCGGGCGCCATTACCCAGGAACGGATCGACGCCGATCGCAGGGCCGTCGAAGTTTCAGATGCACGCCTCGTGCAAGCTCGCAAATCCGTGGACGATACGGTACTGCGGGCGCCGTTCGACGGCTCTGTTTCCCGGCGCCTGGTCGAGGTCTTCGAAAACGTGCAGGCCAAGCAGCCGGTGCTGATCGTGGAGGATCTCGGCCGCGTCGAAGTGGAGATCGCCGTGCCGGAACGGGACATGGCCGCCCGTCGTACGACCGCCCCAACTAGCGGCAAGGACTTGGAGCGGATTACACGGCGAGTATCGCCGATTGTCACTATCAGCGCCTTGCCGGACGTCGAATTGACGGGGCGGCTCAGCGAGATCGCGACCCGCGCGGATCCGACCACGCGCACATTTGCCGTGCGCATCGCATTCGACGCACCCGAGGGCTCGGGTTTGCTGCCGGGCATGACCGCCCGCGTCAGCGGGCGTTTTGAAACTGATGACGCCGTCAAGGTGCCGCTGTCCGCGCTGGCGGCGAACTCGGGCGCGGAAGCCACCGTCTGGATCATCGATGCGGACACGATGACTGCGCATGCGCGGGTTGTCGAACTTGGTGAAATGGGTGGCGAGGAGGTCGAGATTATCTCGGGCCTCATGGCCGGTGAAAAGATCGCGGTAACGGGCGCGGCGCAGTTAGCCGAAGGCATGCAGGTGTCGCGCTTCAACAGCAGCCCTTGAGCAACGGAAGGTCCAGGCCATGAATCTCGCTGAGCTCTCGCTGCGTAATCGTGTCACGACATTGGTATTGACGGCGGTCTTATTCGTGGGGGGCATCCAGACATTCCAGCAGCTCTCGCGTCTCGAGGATCCGGAATTTACGATCAAGGACGCGCTGGTTTTTACGCCGTATTCCGGCGCTTCCCCTGTCGAAGTCGAGGAGGAGGTCACCGAAAAGATCGAGCGCGCTGTACAGCAGTTGTCTCAGATCAAGGAAGTCGAATCGCGCTCGGAGCGTGGTCTGTCGACGGTGACGGTAACCATCAAGGATCAGTTCGGACGGGATGCGCTGCCCCAGGTATGGGATGAATTGCGGCGCAAGGTCAATGACGTCCAGTCGCAGCTGCCGCCCAAGGCCGGGCCGTCCGTCGTCAATGACGACTTTGGCGATGTATTCGGCGTTTTCGTCGCGCTGTACGGCCCCGGCTACACTTATGCCGAACTCAAGGAAGTTGCGCAGATGCTGCGGCGCGAGTACCTGCTGGTGCAGGACGTCGCCAAAGTCTCGTTCTGGGGCGACCGGCAGGAGGCGATCTATATCGAAACGGATCGCGATCGGGCCGCGCAGCTCGGCGTAACCCCGTACAGCCTGCAGCGGTCGATCCTCGACAAGAACCTGGTCGTCGACGCCGGGCGGGTCAGGGTTGGCGAGCGCTTCGTCGACATCGATCCGACCGGCACATTCCCGACAGCCGAATCCATTTCCGACATGCTGATTCGGGGCGAAAGCGACGCGCAGTTTTATCTGCGCGACGTGGCAGACGTCAGTCGCGGTTATGTCGACCCGCCGACAAAAATTTTGCGCTATGGCGGGCAGCCGGCCATTGGCATCGGTATTTCGACGACGTCCGGCGGTAATGTGGTCACTATGGGCGCAGCTCTGGAAGCGCGGACCCAGGAGCTTCTCAATGAGCTTCCGCTCGGCCTCGAATTCGGCATTATTTCGTTGCAGTCGGACGCCGTGACGACAGCCATTTCGGGTTTCATCAACAGCCTGATGCAGGCCGTCGCCATCGTCATCGCCGTGTTGCTGGTTTTCATGGGCCTGCGCAGTGGCATCATCATCGGCTTCGTACTGGCCCTGACGATCGCCGGCACGTTTATTTTCATGCAACCGTGGGGGGTAGCCCTGGAGCGCATTTCACTCGGCGCACTGATCATTGCGCTCGGCATGCTCGTCGACAACGCGATTGTCGTCGTGGACGGGATACTCGTGCGTGTGCAGGGTGGGCAAAAGGCCGACGAAGCCGCGATCGAAGTGGTCGACCAGACGGCCATGCCGTTGCTCGGCGCAACAGCCGTGGCCATTATGGCGTTCGGCGCCATTGGCCTGTCGGACGATGCCACCGGCGAGTTCTGTCGTTCCCTGTTCCAGGTCGTATTGATTTCATTGTCCTTGAGCTGGGTTACCGCAATGACGGTGACGCCGGTCATATGCGTCATGTTCCTGAAACCGCCGAAAGCGAAAAACACTGAGGTTGAGGATGCGGGTTCGGGCGGGTTCTACGGAAAATACCGCGGCGTGCTCGAGGCCGCAATCCGCCACCGCGGTATAACAATCGCACTCGTCGTCGGCATTTTCGCAGTTTCGATGTGGGGTTTTCGTTATATAGACCAGAGTTTTTTCCCGGATTCGACGCGGCCGCAGTTCATGCTGGATTTCTGGTTGCCGGAGGGCACACATATCGACGAGACGCTCGACCAGGTGAAACAGGTCGAGGACTATTTGAATGAGCAGGCCGGTGTCACGAACGTCACGAGCCTCGTCGGCGCCGGCGCGTTGCGATTCATTCTTACCTACGCTCCGGAGAAGGCGAGCAGCGCGTACGCGCAGTTTCTCGTCGATGTCGAAGACTATCGCATGGTACCGGGACTGATAAATCGAGCAGAGCAGGACATCCCCGAGCAGCTCATCGAGTCCGACGTTTTCGGCCGCATGTTTATTCTGGGCCCCGGTGAGGGCGGGAAAATCCAGGCTCGATTCAGTGGTCCCGATGCGCAAGTGCTGCGTGAACTCGAGGCCGCGACGGTGCGCATCCTGCGCGAGGACGGTGGAGCCAAGGGCATTCGTTCCGACTGGCGAAATCGGGTCCCCTACCTGCAGCCAGTGTTGACTGACCTCGAGAGTAACCAGGCCGGCGTCGAGCGCCCGGATGTCGCGACCGCGATGCGATCCGGGTTCGAGGGTGAAAGCATCGCCGTCTTTCGTGACGGTGACGAGTTGCTGCCGATCATCGTGCGGGCAGAGAAATTAGAGCGCGGCGAGGTCTCCACGATGAACGATCTGCTCATCTGGAGTCCGACGGCGCAGCAATCTATACCGTTGCGCCAGGTCGTCTCCGATTTTGACACGAATCTCAGGGATCCGATCGTGCAGCGCCTTAATCGTTCGCCGACGATTACGATACATGCGGATCCGGCCTCGGGTGTGGCCAACACTGTTCTCAATCGCGTGCGACCACAGATTGAGGCGCTTGAGCTACCAACCGGTTATTCGCTGGAGTGGTGGGGCGAATACCGCGACACGAACCGCGGTCGCGCCGGCATTGCGGCCAGCTTGCCCCTGTTCCTGCTGGCCATGGTCCTGATCGTCATCGCATTGTTCAACTCGCTACGGCAGCCGCTCGTCATCTGGCTGACCGTGCCGCTGGCGCTGATTGGCGTCACCGCCGGACTGCTACTGACGGGCCAGCCATTCGGTTTTATGGCGACGCTCGGCTTCCTGAGCCTGATCGGCATGTTAATCAAGAATGCGATCGTGTTGATCGACGAAATCGAAGTGCAAAAAGCGTCCGGCAAACAGATCTATGACGCGATCGTGTCCTCGGGAGTCAGCCGTCTGCGCCCCGTGTCCATGGCCGCGTTGACGACCGTCATGGGCATGTTGCCTTTGCTCCTGGATGCGTTTTTTATCTCGATGGCCGTCACGATCATATTCGGCCTGCTGTTCGCGACGGTTTTGACGATGATCGTGGTGCCGGTGCTCTATGCGGTGTTTTTCCGCGTTCCGTCGCCAAGCCGAACCGTGCCCTAACGATTGACGACCATGCACTGCTGCTTGCGGGCCTGCAGCAGCGCGCAGACCTCGCGTGCTTCCGTGCCGCTCATCGGCACGGTCTTCAGCAGGAACAGGCTGCTGCCGTTGGTGCGCTCGGCCGGCGTTTCGATCCGCACCGGGCCGAGTAGTTCGTTCGGGAACAATTCTACGAGGCGGCGCACTTCCTGCTCCGCCGACGCCGGTGTGCGGAATGCGGCGAGCTGGAGACGGAACGCGCCCGGGCGTTCCTTCGGCGTCGCGGCGGCCAGCGCCGCCTGCTCGGCCAGTTCGACCTCGACCAACAGCGCCTGCGCCTCTTCTGCCTGCGGCGCGTCCGGATAGTTCGCCAGGAATTCGCGCAACGCGTTGCCGGTTCCGGCGTCGGCGACCAGCACCCACTGCCGATCGCGTTCGATGTCGGCGATACGCATTTGTGCCTGAGTGACGAATTCACTATCCGGATACTTGTCGACGAAGCCCGCATACGCTTCTTCGGTTGCCTTGAACTCGGCGCGTTCCCATGCACGTATGACTTTGAGTTCGCCGATGCGCTGGCGCGCGAGCTCCGCCTGTTCACTGTCGGGATGCTTGGCAAGGAATTCCAGGAGTGCTTCGGGCGAGTCGTCGCGCGACGCCAGTTCCCAGTCTTTTTGCGGATCTGCGCAGCCACTCAGCAGCACCAGCGCGATGAAGATTGCGGCCGGGTTTCTCACGTCGTCATTCGTCCGCGGCGATCCATACCGTCGCCTGGTCGATCTCGGTCAGCGCAAAACAACGTGTCGCGCCCGGTACGGACCTGCGGACGCCATCGACGAGCTTGATAATCCACGACACATCGGTCACGACGGCTATACGTTCGAAGCCATCGAGGTGGTGCAGGCCAATCTTGGCGTCCTCCCAGAGTGCGGTTGTCGTGAAGCGCTTGAAGTCCGGGCCGATCTGATAAAGCAGTCGAACTTTGTCGAAATCGGCGAATTTCTGCTCCACGGCTGGCAACAAGGTCTTCGAGTAGTCATCGCCGGTCACCTGGCCGAGCGCCTGCACCGCGACGACGTTGTCCGGGAATCCGCCGAGTTGCACGATCATGTATTCGCCCATCCGCCGGCCGCAGGTTCAGCCTGCGTCGCGCGCTGTTCCGGACGGGTTTCAGGCCTGGCCGGAAACCGCATGCGAACGCGCAGTCCCGGTTCGTTGTCTTCCAGCGTCAGGTCGATACGATGTCGCAGCGCGATCGCATTGACGAGGCTGAGGCCCAGGCCGGCGCCAGGCTCAGAGCGGCTCTCGTCCAGTCGGTAGAATCGTTGTAACACCTTCTCACGCATCTCGGTCGGAATGCCCGGCCCGCTGTCTGCGACCGTCAGCGTCGGCCGGCTGTCTTCCGTGACCAGCCGGATATCGATCTTGCCGCCGGCGGGTGTGTACTTGATCGCGTTGTCCAGCAGATTGGTGAGGGCCTGAAACAGCAGGTTTCTGTCCCCCGGGACCTCGATGTCGTCGCGCGCCTCGCAGGTAAGAGTGATCGATTTTTCGTCGGCAAGTGCCGAATACAGTTCGAAAGCGTCGCGCACGCTCTGACTCAAATTAACCGGGTCGAGATTCGCAGTGTACGTGCCGGCTTCGATCCGGGCGATGCTCAGCAGTGAGGCGAAGGTCGCAAGCAGTGCATCCGCATCGTCGATACAGGCGGCAATTTCTTCGTTCGGGGTATCGCCGGCTTGAATCAGCATGCCTTCGAGTCGATTCCGCAGTCTCGTCAGCGGCGTGCGCAGGTCGTGCGCGACGTTGTCTGACATATGCTGAATTCCCGTCATCAGCGTCTCGATCTGATCCATCATTGAATTCAGGTATCCGGCGAGTTCGTCGAACTCGTCGCCGGTGCCGGCGGTGGCCATGCGCTGCGACAGGTCGCCGTCCATGATGCGGCGGCTCGTGACGTTGAATTCGCCGACGCGTCGCAGGACGTTGCCGCTCATCAGCAGGCCGCCGATCAGCGCGAGCGCCAGCGTGATGCCGAGGCCCCAGAACAGCATGCGGTCTGCGAGCCGCGCCAGCTGGTTGAGCGCCCGCACCTTGCGGCCGATCAGAATGCGCACGTCATCCTGCGGCGCGAACAGTCTCGCTCTGACGAAGATCTCTTCGCCGCCCGGATCGACGATCTGGAACGTGACCCGATCGTCCTCGATCACGCGCAATGCCGGCCAGTCGTCCAGGTTGCCGACGATTTTCTTGCCGGACGTATCGACGATCAGATAGACCGCGTCACCGTCCGGGTAGGCCTGAATTCGATTGCGGATCACCTGAATGAGCCCTGTGGGCCCACGCTGCGCGAACTGCTCCGCGAGCCCCGTCACCTCTGCCTCGATTGCAGCGTCTGCTTCCTGTTCGACGTATCCGCGCGCCGCCCAGTTGAAGAGCCCGACCAGGATCGTTACCGACACGAAGAACAGCACCATATAGCGCAGCGTCAGCAGAAACGTCGTGGTGCGGAGCTGATCAGCCAGTCGCATCGATTTTGTATCCGGCGCCGCGAATCGTGTGAATCAGCGGCGAGTCGAAACCCTTGTCGACTTTTGCTCTTAGCCTGCTGATATGGACGTCGATCACGTTGGTCTGCGGATCGAAGTGATAGTCCCAGACGTTTTCCAGCAGCATCGTGCGCGTAACCACCTGACCGGCGTGACGCATCAGGAACTCGAGCAGTTGGAAGTCCCGCGGCTGCAGCGCGATCGACTGTCCGCCGCGCGTGACCTCGCGGGACAACAGGTCGACCTCGAGATCGCCGACGCGCAGCTGCGTTTCGGTCGTCCCCTTGCCCCGGGACCGGCGTGCCAGTGCTTCGAGGCGGGCCTCGAGCTCGCTGAAAGCGAACGGTTTGACGAGGTAGTCGTCGCCGCCGGCCTGCAAACCCTTGACCCGATCGTCGACCTGACCGAGTGCGCTCAGAATCAACACCGGCGTGTTGTCGTCCGAGGCGCGCAGCGTGCGGACGATAGAGAGGCCGTCGACGGCCGGCAGCATGCGGTCGACGATAAGCGCGTCGTAGGTCTCGGTCGTCGCCAGGAACAATCCGTCCTTGCCGTTGTCCGCGTGGTCGATCGTGTGCCCGGCCTCGCGGAAGCCGCGGACGATAAAGTCGGCAACGCTGCTGTCGTCTTCGATCAGAAGAATTCGCATGATTCGGGCTTCGAGTGCTCTCGCTGGGGTGCGGCCGGGCGGTAAGCCTACCAGACTCACGGGGCGCGGCGCGTTGCCGACGTCGGCCGTCAACGTTGCCACGCGGGAGATAAGTATATGTTCAATAAGGATAATTTGTCTATCGGCGAGGATTACGAAGAGTTAATGTCCCGGCAACGCGGTGGTCAGGCGCGTGCGCCTACTATGTAGCTCAACAAACGCAAAGAGCGAGTCAGCACAGACCGGCGGGTGGCATTCCCCCCTTTGATGCCACCCGGCGGGGAACGAAAGAAAGCTGAGTTGTCGCGACTGCAGAAACCATAGCCTCCAAGCTGTCGATTAAGAGCCCGGTCCCCCCACCGGGCTTTTTTTTCATTGGTGTCACGCGCCGAGTTCGTTACCCTGTCCCGCTATGGAAAGTGTAAATGCGCGGCGGGTATGGCTGGTCACGTTGTTATTGTCCGTCGGTGCATGCGGCGGCGATCCGGCGCAGAACGGGCTGCCGGCGAATTCCGCGTCACAGGTCGATGACACCGGCTACGTCGGTGTTCGGGTCTGCGAGGGTTGTCATGCCGACGAAGTCGAGCAGTGGCAAGGCTCGCATCACGATCTCGCGATGCAGCCGGCGACGAGCGCAACCGTGCTAGGCGATTTCGACGATCAGACTTTCGCGCACAACGGCGTGGAAACGTCGCTGTATGTTCGCGACGGCGACTATTTCGTGCGCACTGACGGCCCGGACGGGGCGTTGCGTGAGTTTCCGGTCCTGTATACCTACGGCGTCGAACCGCTGCAGCAATATATCGTCGAGCTCGCGGACGGCCGCCTGCAGGCACTCGGCGTCGTATGGGACAGTCGGCCGGCGGTTGACGGCGGGCAGCGCTGGTTCCACGTATACGGCGACGAGCCGATCGACCACGACGATGTGTTGCACTGGACGAAGATGAGTCAGAGCTGGGATTCGATGTGTGCCGACTGTCATTCGACCGGCATCGAACGCAGCTACGACATCGAGGCGGACCGCTTCGATACCCGCTGGGCGGAAATCGATGTGGCGTGCGAATCCTGTCACGGGCCGGGACGCGAACACGCGGAGTGGGCCAGGGCCGGCGAGTCTTCGGCTGACATGGGCCTGAACGTACGCTTGAACGAGCGTCGCGACGTCGGCTGGATCATGAACCCGGAAACCGGCAACAGCCGGCGCAGCGAGCCGCGCCGGACCGGCATCGAGATCGGAGTTTGCGCGCCCTGTCACTCACGCCGGTCGCGCATCGCAGAGGCGCCGCTGCCGGGCGACGAGTTTCTGGACGGCTACATGCCGGCGCTGCCGCAGCCGCCGCTTTATCATGCTGACGGACAGATTCTTGACGAAGTGTACGTATACGGTTCGTTCCTGCAGAGCCGAATGTATCAGCAGGGCGTAACCTGCAGTGATTGCCACGAACCGCACTCGCTGCAGCTACGCGCGCCCGGATCGCAGGTTTGTCTGCAATGCCACCTCGACGAGCGCTTCGCGACGGCGGATCATCAGTTGCTTGGGCCCGGCGCCGACGACGTCGTTTGTGTCGACTGCCACATGCCGGCGACGACCTACATGCAGGTCGATGCGCGTCGCGACCACAGCTTCAGGATTCCGCGTCCCGACCTGAGTGCGGCACACGGCACACCGAATGCCTGCGACAGTTGTCATGCCGACCGGCCGGCAAATTGGGCCGCGGATACGCTGCGTGAAATCGGCCGCGGCGCCGAACCCGGCAACCACTGGGTCGACAGTCTTGTCGCGGTGCATACCGCACCCTGGGATTCGCGCAACGAATTGCTGGAACTCGCGACGAACGCGCTCGCGCCGGCGATCATTCGCGCGACCGCGATTACGTCGCTGTCGACGGGAGGCGATCCGGTGAGCATGGAACTGCTCGCCGAGCGCGCCGACAGCTCGGATCCGATGATTCGCTGGGCCGTCGCGCGTTCGCTGCAGCAAAGCCATCCCGCCATCGCGGCGAACGCCGGGCCGAAGCTCCTGCGCGACCCGGTCCGCGCCGTCAGGCTCGAGGCCGTCAGCGCCCTCGCTCCGCTCGGACTCGAGTTGCTGCCGCAGGAGGTGATTCCCGATTTGCAGAGCGGGATCGAAGAATATATCGGCGCGCAACTGCTCAACGCCGAGCGCGCGGAAGCGCACGTGAATGTCGGCAACCTGCTGACCGGGCTGCGGCGATACGACGAGGCCGAAGAGTCCTATCGCACGGCGCTTGCCGTAAATCCCCTGTTCGTGCCGGCGTACGTCAATCTTGCGGACCTGCTGCGCGGACTCGGCCGGGACGATGAAGGCGAGTCGCTGCTGCGGTCTGCGCTGGAGCGGATTCCGGCGGACAGCCAGTCGGGACTGCGGCATTCCCTGGGCCTGACCATGGTGCGACTCGGGGACCTGCCGGCCGCAGTCAGGCAACTGGGCATGGCCGCCAACTCGCCGGACGCAGATCCACAGTACGTGCTCGCCTATGCTTTAGCGCTGGATGCTCAGGGCGAACAGGAGGCCGCGGCCGAGGTGCTCGAAGGCTCGCTCGAGCGGTTCGGCGCGTATCCGCAACTCGTTGCGGCGTTGGTCAATGTCTATCAGAGAATGGGGAATGAACAGGCCGCCAGCGCGCTGGCGGCCCGTATGCGCAACCGGTAGCCCGGCGTCCGGGCGTGCAGGCTACTTGTCGCCCGGCAAAGGCTGCGGCGTCGGGTTACCCGCGACGTACGGATAGTTCGCCAGGATCTCGGTCACGACTTCGTCACAGACGGCCTGCAGATTATCGCGCACTTCGTCGGTCACCTTGCCGACGACGACGCCTTCCCAGACGAGCTGCTGCTTCTTGATGTCAATGATATCCAGGTTCACGGTGCCTTCCGTGTACTGGGTGACGCGCGTCTCGTAGCCGCCGTAACCGCCCCATGCGCCGTAGCCGCGATACCCGTAATAGCCGCCGCCGGCCGTCGGCGTCTGGGTCGTTCGAATCTTCTCTTCAGTGACGACGCTGAAGTTGACGGTGATGTCGGGGTTGGCCGACTCCTTGTAACCTCGTGCCGTCATCTCCCGGACCGTCGCCGCTTTCAGGTACTGACTTGCCAGCGAGGCGTACTGGTCGCCGTCGGTACCCAGCTTCGCCTGGAATCCGAACGTCTTGAAATCGCCGAAATCCGCGGTGGGATCCTGATTCGTATAGATTTTCGGACTGCTCGCGCAACCCGCGAGGAGCATCGCGCTGCCGAAGATGCCGACGCTGAGCTTAAAAAGGTCTAATCGCGTCATTTACATACTCCCGATTGTTTATGGGTTTATGGGTTTATGGGTTTATAGGTTTATGGGTTTATGGGTTTTTCAACTTGAGCCGCGTCAATCGCATCGTGGCCTTGCCGGCGATCTTAACATCGCCTTTTATCTGCAACGGGGCGCGAGTCTCTGGATCGATGTGAATGTCGATGTCGCCCCGCAGGCCGAGCAGCTCGAACTGATCGTCGTCGTCGCCGTCGTCGACCATCTCGCCGCGCACGAGTAGTTTGAGCGCGTTGAACTTGCCCTTCTTCTCGCCGGGGCTCGCTCCGCCGCTTTGGTCGAATTTGACCTTGATCTGTTCGATGCCGGCAACCTCGACTTGCACGCGGTGCACGTTCTTGCGCGCGTATGCGAGTACTTCGATCTTGTCACCCGCCTTCTCCAGCGGCGCGGCGCCAACGATGTACAGCAATGCCCCCGGATCGATTACGATCTCGCCGTGCACCGCCTCCGCGAACGGCCGCATGCCTTCCTCGAACTTGGACCACTCCTTGAAACGCTCGGGCGGGAACTTCTCCTGTTCCTCGCTGACCGGCCACCAGGTCTTCTGATACGCACCGATGTCCGTGTAGCGGTAGATTCGGTGCCGGTTGCGTTTGCCGGAGTCGTGCGATGTACGCTGCAGCGTGGCGCCGTCCACGGCGTTGAGCAGCACCGCGGCGCGGGTTTTGCGGCCGAACGCCTCGGTCGTGAATACGAGCGACTTGTTAGGCGGCGTGCTCGCCACGGCCGTTCCTTCGCCGGCTTGGATCAGCATGCCGTCGATGTCAGACGCGGCGATGTCCGCGAGCTCGACATCGGCGTCAATCGATATGAAAAACTTGGACGCGTGAAAGCGCAGTTCGGACCAGTTCAGCCGATCCGGATCGAGATCCGCGGCCGCGGCCGTCGCCGGCCAATATGGCCCCGTCATAAGGACCATGACGGCTGATAGAACGCCGGCCCGCCAACTGCGCAAGATATTTGGGGCCGAGATATTTGGGGTCAGAGTGATCATGTTTTCCGCCGGGAGTCTAGCAAATTACTCGTTGCCGGGTATCGTTCGTGGCAACGTCTCGTAGCGGTCGGGGTGACCGCCGACGGTGATATTTTCGCAGCTATGTGTGAACCGCGACTTAACAACCTGAAGCGCCGAACCGCGGGGTTCCTGGCAGCGGCGGTGCTCATGCAATCCGGCCTGGCTGCTGCCGCGCGCCCGGAGATCGTCGTTACCGGCGTCGACGGCGCTTTGCTCGAAAATGTGCTTGCGCACATGCAGATCGACGATGAGAGTTGCGACACCCCGAGCTGGCGTGTCAGGCGATTGTTTCGCGAAGTGGAGCAGGAGGCGCGGGAGGCGCTGCAGGCGTTCGGCTACTACTCCGCTCGCGTCGACAAGGAATTCGTCACCGGGGAAGCGTGTTGGTCTGTCAGGTTGATGATCGAACCGGGTGACCCGGTCGTGATTCGCGACGTCGACGTTCGCGTGGTCGGCGCGGGCGCCGAATTGAAAGAATTTCGCGACCTCGTCGACGACGTTCCATTCCAATCCGATCAAGTCCTCAACCATGGTAAATATGAGGCGTTCAAGCGAAGATTCACCGCCGTCGCTGACCGCTATGGCTATTTCGACGGGCGTTTCGTGTCCAGCCGCATCGACGTCTATCCGGCGGATTACGCCGCGGATATCGTCATCACCTACGACACGGAGGTGCGCTATGTGTTCGGCGAAGTGACGATCGATCAGGATGTCGTCGATCCGCGCCTCGCGCGAGGTTACATGGACTTCGAGCCCGGCGAACCTTATGACTCGAAGCTGATCACGCGGCTCTACGAAGACATCCTGGGGACCGGCTATTTCCTCGGCGTCGACATCCGGACGACGCCGCGCGGGGAGCCGCACTTCGATGTGCCGGTGTCGATGAAAATGAACGCAGCCAAGCACAAGACTTATTCGGGCGGCGTGGGATTCGGCACCGACGTCGGCGTGAAGCTGCGGGCCGGCTTCCTGCATCGGCGCCTGAACGCGAAGGGCCACCAGTTCGAGATCAATGCGAAGTGGTCGAACGTGATTGCGGAAGCGGGCATGGCGTACCGACTGCCGCTGAACGACCCGCGTAACAACTGGCTTAGCATCGATACGGGCTACAAGCGCGAGGACAACGCCTCCGCCTTCAGCGAGACCTGGAAGGTCGGCGCTAAGCTGTTTCGCCGCCAGACGATCAATTGGTTACGAACCTATTTAATCGACTATGGCTACGAAGACTGGCTCGTCGGCGTGGACAAGGGCACGAGCCGGTTGCTGGTACCCGGCGTCAGCTGGGAGCACACGATGGAGAGCGGGCCGCCGCGGCCGCTGGACGGCGTCGGCGCGCGGCTCTCGGTCAGCGCGGCCTCCGATAAATTGGTGTCCGACACCAGCTTCATGCAGGTGCGCGCCTTTGGCAAGTTCGTGCACAAACTGTGGCCCGGCGCGCGCGGCCTCGGCCGCGCCGAGCTGGGTGTGACGATCAAGGACGAATTCGACGATCTCCCGGCATCGGTGCGCTTCTTCGCCGGTGGGGACGTCAGCGTGCGCGGCTACGAGTTCAAGTCGCTCGGCCCAACCGATGAGCTCGGGCTCGTCGTCGGCGGCACCCACCTCGCGGTATTCAGCTACGAAGTCGACCAGCAGTTCCGCGAGAACTGGGCCGTGGCCGCATTCATCGATGCCGGTAACGCGTTCAACAGTTTCAGCGATATGGATCTCGAGGCCGGCGTCGGCATCGGCATTCGCTGGTTCTCGCTGCTGGGGCCGATCCGGTTCGACCTGGCCTTTCCGCTCGCGGACGACGCGTCCGACGACTGGCGCGTGCACATCACGCTGGGCCCGGACCTGTGATCAAGAGAATCACGATAGTCCTGGTAGCGCTGGTCGTCGTGCTGGGCGCCGCCGCCGGGTACCTGGCCGGGACCGCGGGCGGTGCTGTCGCCCTGATCGCATTCGGCGAGAACTGGCTGCCGGGGCGACTGGTGGTCGCAGACCTGCGCGGCTCGTTCGCGGCGGGACTCGAAGCCGGCCAGGTCGAATATCGTCAGGACGAGCTGGTTGTTCTGGCGAGTAACGCCAGCCTCGCAATCGATCTTGCCGCGCTATTGCGGGGAACCCTGGTGATCGAGGAAGCCACCGTCGAGTCCTTCAGGCTGAGCGAACAGCCGATCGACGCCGAAGTCCGCGTGACCGGCTCGGCCGAAGTGACGCCAAGCCTGCCGCTCGACGTGGCCGTCGAATGGGTCGACCGACCCACGGCCATTCGCGGGCGAGGGACATTCGTCGGAACGCTGCAATCGCTGAATTTCGCGCATGTCGTCGAAATGCCCGAGCCACTGTATGCCGAAGGCACGATCACCGACGTCGTCGACGCGCCGGCCGTGTCTGCCTCGCTGACGTGGGAGCGGCTGACGCTGCCCGAACAGGATTTCGGGGCGCTGGTCAGCCGCGACGGGGTCGTTCAGGTCGAAGCGTCGGCGGCAGGATATCGCGCGGCGGGCAACACGCAGGTGATCCGCGATCAGTCGCAACAGGCGTCCGTTGCCTTGAGCGTTCACGGGACGACCGAGCAGCTGATTGTCGACGCGCTCGAGGTCGGAGGTTTCGGGGGCGAACTGAGCGCCAATGGCACGGTCGGGCTCGGTGAGCCGCCGGTCGTGTTGCTGCAGGTTACCGGGACCGGTTTCGATCCGGGCTTGTTCCTGCCCGGCTATGACGGCCGACTCAGCTTCGATGCCGAGGTCGATGCGCGTTGGCCGGAACGACTGACCGCTAACATATCGCGGCTCGACGGCACGTTTCGGGGATCCCGGATTCGCGGCGTCGGTGAATTGCGCGCGGTCGACGGGCAGCTGCAGCGCGCCAGCGCGCGGCTGCGATCGGGCGATAACTCGATAGACCTCGATGTTGTGGGCCAGCCTCGGTTGGCGGGTAACTTTGAGATCGACGCGCCGGCACTTTCGACGCTGTGGCCGGGCCTGACCGGTGAACTCCGCGGCAGTGGCTCCCTGACCGGCACGCGCGAGGCGCCGCAAATTGCCGCGGATCTAACCGGAGTCGACATCGGATTCCGGGACCAGTCCATAGGCCGCCTGCGGATCGTCGGTAAGGCGAATGCCGACAGCGGTGTCGATTTCGACGCGCGTGCGGATGCGGTCCGGGGTGCCGGGCAGGAATTGGGCGATCTGGTTGTCGACGGCTCCGGCACGATCGACGCGCACGCCTTGCGTGTGAGGCTGTCCGGCGGACTCGTCGAGACGAACTTCGACGTCGACGGATCCTGGGACGGCACGACGCTGACCGAACAGCTGCACGCCGCGACGATCGATACGGAGATTGGCGCCTGGCAATTGCGTGAGCGACTGACCGTGGCCGTCACCGAAAGCGCGTTACGCGTTTCGGCGAATTGCTGGGATAGCACGCCCGCCAGCATCTGTATTGATGCGTTCGAAGCACGCGACGATAGCCTCGTGGCCGGCGCCATATTGAGTCGTTTCCCGCTGCAGACGCTCAACGCCTGGTTGGGTGAAGACATCGCGGTCGAGGGTGAGGCGGACGCAATCCTGTCGTTCGAACGCAGCGGGGAAGAGTTCAGCGCGGTCATCGACTGGCAGCAGTCCGACACGCGTATTGTGTTCGAGTCGTCCGTCGAGGAGATGATGGTCGAGTCCGAGGTCGAGACACGCCTGTCGAGCCTGCAACTAAAGCTCGTTGTCGATGAAGAGTTGGCCGAGTTGACGGGAACGGTCGTCGGTACATTCGGCCTCACGGCCGACGTCGAGGCCCGCCTCAAACAGCCGCTCGAGGACGACGGCGCGCTCAGCGGTTCGTTGCAGGCGGAGGTGCCGGACATCGGGGAGCTGCGCCCGCTCGTGGATCGCTACGTGCCAACCGAGGGATTGGTTGGCGCGCTACTCGTCGACATTCGGCTCGGCGGGACCCGCGATGCGCCGACGCTCGACGGTGGTGCGCGCCTTCGCGACGCTGCGGCGACGGTCCCCTTGTTCGGCATCACGGTCGAGGACATCGATGTCGAAGTCCTGGCCGGCGCTGACGACAACCTGGTGGTCAAGGGTTCGGCGCGCTCAGGCGAGGGTGTCGTCGATCTGTCCGGCGTGATCGGCATAGCGGACGACACGGGGCTATATGCCGAGATCGCATTGAAAGGTGATCGATTTCAGCTCGTGCGATTGCCCGATCAGTCAGCATTCATTTCTCCCGACGTGACAGCGCGCTTCGATGGCGGTCAGATTGCACTCGACGGCCGCGTGCTCGTTCCGGAGGCGGCGTTCCAATTCGTAGAGCTGGGCGCATCGGCCGTCGCGATGTCGGACGACGTGGTCATCCACGTCGAAGGCGAGGCGGCGGGGGAGACGGCATCGTTCACGCGTATCGCCGGCCAGCTCGAGATCGAACTCGGCGACGCGGTCACGTTTGAAGGCCTGGGCCTCGAGACGCGCCTGACCGGCGGCCTAATTCTGACCTTCCGTCCCGGCGAACAGCCCGCTGGCGAGGGGTCCTTCCAGCTCGTCGACGGCACGTTCGAGGCGTTAGGTCGCGAGATGCTCGTCGAGCGCGGATCGCTGAATTTTTTCGGCCCGCTGGACGACCCGGTCATCGAGGCGCGCGCGACCCGACGCCTGCGCTACGAGAACGAGAACATCAAGGTCGGCATCAACCTGTCCGGGCGCGTGTCGCAGCAGCTCAACTTCGTGCTGTTCTCGGAACCGGCGATGAGCGACGCCGATGTGCTGTCGTTCATGGTTGTCGGTCGGCCGTCGCTCGGCGAGGGCGACAACTCGGCCTCCGGCGCCGCGCTCGCGTTGGGACTGCAATCGCTGACGGGCGGCACCGGTGACAAAACGACGCTCGACGAGATCAGTTTCGAGGGTGGCGGCGCGGATGACACGTCGGTCGTCGCGGGCAAGAAGATCGGCGATCGATGGTACATCCGCTATACCTATGGCCTGTTCAACCGGGTCGGTACCTTCATCATTCGCTACGACATCGGTCGCGGCGTCAGCATCGAGGCTGGTTCCGGCGTGGCGCATTCGCTCGACCTGATCTATTCGATCGATCGGGAGGGGACACTCTTCTTTTGTCCGCGCAGCGGCCAAAAGCAGAGTGTCCCCTAGAAGATACCGAGGAATTTCTTGCGCTCGGGTATTTCTTCGCTCGCGGCTTGCACCGCAGCCGCGCATGGATCGTCGGCGCGGGACATCCGGTCCCAGACCGCGGTGGCGAGCAAGGACAGTCCGACAGTTGCAACGGCCGCGCCGCCGGTTACCAGCGTACCCGACGGGTCCAGCGTGAGTTGGGGGTCGCGCATTGTGCCCCCGACTTTCAAATAGGGGTTTATGAATTCGCCCGCGCTGATGCTGACCTTCGAACGCGGCTGGGTCTTGAACCCGATGTCGAGCTCTTCCGTTCTTAGATCCCATATTCCCGACGCGGCAATGAGGACCTTGTCGGACTGGAGGACCAGGCCCGGTTCGACCTTGACCAGTCCATCGTCGACGTCCAGCAGCAATACCATGCAGTCCAGCTCCGTGAATTGTTCTTCTTTGCGGAAAGGATTGAGCGAATTAGCCACTTCGCTGAAAAAATTGCCGAATATGAACCCGATGCGGGCGCTCGGGATGCGACCGCCATACGAAGATACGTACGCGTTGCCATTCAGCGAGCCGGCGATTTCGCGCGGCGTCGCGCCGACGCCGGCCAGTTCGATCTGGGCGTCGAACGCCGGCGCTGCGGCGAGTTCTTCTGCTGACACCCGGGTTTCGAGGCCGAGATAGATCCCCTTGCCGTCCAGTTTCGCGCTGACCTCGGCCGAGCCGTCCCGCTGAATCAGGCTGAACGACGACTTCAAGTCGCCGGTCGGCGAGACCGCATTCATGCGTTCCATGACCAGCCCGCCATCGCGAACCTCGCCGTCGATCATGATGTCCCGCCATTTGACCCCCCTGAATACCAGGTTCGCGACGTCGATATCCACCCGCGCGTTGACCTTTTCGAGCGGCTCCAGATTTAGCGGCTCGTCGGCGATGACGCGTTCATCCGCGGGTTGCTCGTCCGCAGATTCGTCTATCTCGGCGTCGCCGGTCTCAGCAAGTTCCTCGGCCAGTTCTTGTTCGTCCGCGATCACGGCATCGAGATTTAGCGATTTGGAACGCAATTGCAGGTCGATGTCGGGGACCTCGCCGTCGAGATCCGCTCGCAGGCTGCCGGCGATATCGCCCTCACCGATCTCTGCCGTGAATGGCTCGATCAAGAACGATTCGGGCGACCCGGCAAATCCCATATCGATTTTGACCTGCGTGGACGGTATCGGCTGGTCGTTGATCGTGCCGAGGGCGGCCGTATCGGGGACTCGCACGCCGATCGTCAGCTGCGTGCGCGACAGGTCCGGTGGCTGATCGAACACGCCGCTGCCGTTAAGACGCGCGTCGGCGAGTTGGGCGCTCAGTGCGTCGAAGGACCACAGTCCGTCGGCCAGTTTACCCGTGGCGCGGATCTCGAACGACGATTCGGGCGGGTTCCAGCGTAGCCGCGGCGGCACGACGGCCCGCAGGTTTGGACCGTTTGCGGCCACATCGAAGTAACCGGATGCCGATTCCAACGGCAGCCCGATTTCCGCGTCGAGCGAGGCCGCCGCACCCGCAGCCTCGACCTTGATATTTTGCAGGTGAATGGTATCAGCGAGCAGCTCAACGCTGCCGGATGCGTCGAAGGGACCCTCTGCGAAATCGAGCGACTCGGTGTCGATCAGAAGGTTGCCGAGTTCCGGGCCGGCGGCCGAGAACGTGGCGCGGGTGCCCCGGAAGTCGGCCGCCTTGCTGATCAGGCCATTGAGAGCCAGCTTGTTAGGGCCGAGTGTCGCAATCAGATTGCTGACCTGGTAACCCTCCGGGGTGACTTTCAGCCCGGTGCTGATGTCGTAGACGACCCCGGGGACCAACTCTGTCACGCCGGCCATCGCCACAATTTTCGCGAGATCCTGCCCGGTCGAGCGGGCGCGGATATCCGTATCGCGCTCGAGCGGCGCGTAGCCAATGGTCCCTTCGACCGAGATGATGTTTTCTCCGACCTCGACCGTTACCGTGTCAGTCGTGGCAAGTTTCTGATCGCCGAGTTCGATCGCGCCATTGAACGAATAGGATTCGGGGATGACGTTTGGAATCTCGTACACCTCGGCCACATCGGCGAGATTTTTGCCCGTGCCGTCGAAGCGGAGCTCCGTGCCGACGAAGGCAGGCGACTTGCCGCGGATGGCTCCATCGATTTTCAGGCGGGCGATATTGGTCTGCACGAGGAGTTCGAGCAGCTCGGCGCCGTCCGGTCGAACGTTCAGATCCGCGCTGATCTGAAACGGCCCCGTCGCCGCACCGGGAATGCCCAGCAACGCGCGGAAACGCTCGACGTCGTTGCCGTAGACCTGCAGCTTCAGATTGGTCTCGTCCAGGTTGCGAAAATCGTTGACGGATCCGGTCAGGTCGAAAGTCGCCGAGCCGAGGCTGAGGCGTACGTCGTCAAAGTCCAGGCGGTCGCCGTCGCGGGCGACGCTGCCGGAAAGCTCATACGGGCCGGCCGGAACATCCTTGATGCCGAACAGATCGAGCAGGTTGGCGATATTCGGGCCCGCTACGAATGCATCGATAGAGAATGCGTCGAATTCCAGTAACTCGGTCGCGCGGGCGTTGATGTCGGTTATGAAGTCGCCGACGCCGCCCGCAATTTTTGCCGTGATCCCGTCTTCTGCTGGCTTGACCGAGATCTCGAGGTCGAGTTCGCGACCGCTGACGGTCGGCAGGCCAAGCAGGTCCGAAATCTCACCCGTGGCCGCTCCGACGATGACCAGTTCAAACGAGGGCCGGCGCGGCAGCAATAAATCGTCGACGACGCCCCGCGCCCTGATGGCGACTGTATCGACCGTCGCCTCGAAGTCGAGTTGCAGATCTCGCGCTTCGAGAAGGTTTAGGACCGGGCCGTACGTGCCGGACAGGGACACCTCACGTTCGTTCCGCTCGCCCTGCAGATCGATGTCCAGCAGACCATCTTCGCGCTGAATCTGCGTCAGCGTCCGCGCGCGGAAAACGATCGGCCGCGCGAAAGCGGGCACGATCTGCGTATAGACAAACTCGCGCGCTTCAACATGGCGGACGATCAGCGGGATAGCATCACCGTCGTCGTCGTCGTCATCGTCATCGGTTTCGATCGGTTCGTCCGTGGCACCGAATGTCCAGTTATCCCTGCCGTCTTCGTGCGATTCGAGATTCAGCTCGGCATCTTCGAGCTCGAACCTCTCGACGATGACTGGTCCGTCGAACAGCGAGCGCAGATCGATGACCACTTTGACTCGCTTCAGTCGCGCCATGTACGGGGCCGATGCCCAGTCGGCATTGCCGAACGTGGCGTCGGTCAGTTCGAGCGTCGTCAACGCGCCGAGGTCGAGATCGATGCGGCCGTCGAGTGCGAGTGTCCGGCCCGTGAAGCGTTGGGTAAGCGCCGCGATTTCGGCCTTGTAGTTATTGAGGTCGAGCGTGAGAAAAAAAAGCGCAACACCGCCGACGACGACGAGCATGAACAGCAAGAGATAAAGCGGGAACCGCGTCCAGCGCATGCGAAATCCGGACCTGGTTCGGCCCTTGTTCTTGTTGGGTTAGCTAGTCTAACAAATCGGCGACCGCGTGCTGGTGCGCGGCGCCCGATTCGATTGCGGTATCAGTGTTGCGGCCGCACGTCGTCCTTGATCGCTATCCGCTGATTCAGCCGGTACGACGGCTGGAAGTCTGCGAGCACCTGGTGCTGGGTGGCGCGATTGTCCCAGACGACGACCGTATCGTCCTCCCAGTGCAGGCGGCACTGGAAGATCGGCTTCTTCAGGTGATCGATCAGGTAGTTCAGGATAACGTCGCTCTCATCCGGCTCGAGCCCGATGATGCGGCTCGTGACCATCTCGTTGACGTAGATGCACTTGCGCCCGCTGACCGGGTGCGACCGGATCACGGGATGCGTGACCGGCGGATAGTGGTTGTAGATCTTGACCTTCATTTCCGGGTCTTCGACGCCGGGCGCGACGTTGCCGAATTTTGCCGACAGGTTGTGCTCCGCTTCGAGCGGCTCCAGCAGCTGCTTCATCGGGTCCGACAGCGCATCGTAGGCCGCCTCGCAGTTGACCCAGATCGTGTCGCCGCCGGCTTGCGGCATCTTGACCCCGTGCAGGATCGAACAACGCGACGGCATCTCGACGAATGTGTCGTCCGCGTGCATGTTGACATCGCCGCTGACCTGCGACTGGCTCGTGTATTCCTGCTTCTTGATCTCCGGCTGCTCTTCGAGTCGCGGGATCGTGCCGCCCATTTGCACCTCACCGAAGACCTCGGCGAAGCGGACGTGAGCCGCCGGCTGCAGCGGCTGGTCGCGGAAGAACAGCACCATGTAGTGAACGAGCGCGTCGCGCAGCTCCTGCGCCGTGTCTTCGTTGATCGACTCGGTGATGTCGATGTCGCTGATGAACGCGCCGAGGGCGCCGCTGACCGGCGCGACGGAGAAACCATTGAACTCGGGGTCTTCGCGCTTCGCAAAGTATTCGTAAGGCATGCTTTCCTCCGTAAATCAGGCACTTGTCGCCACCGTCGGTGGCGACGTTCGGTAAGAATAGCGGCCAATATAGATTAATTCAAGTGATTTAATTGAATCGGCCATTGAGCCCCGGTGGGAGAGGCGCTGTCACGTGTGTTCTGATTTATAGTTGGATGTCCCTCTGCCTGGCGAGGAATGCGAATGTGTCGTTGGCTTGCGTACTCGGGATCTCCCGTATTGCTCGAAGATTTGCTGCTCAAACCCACTCACTCGCTGGTCGATCAAAGCCTGCATGCCAAGCTCGGTGCAACAACCACCAATGGAGACGGTTTCGGCATGGGCTGGTACGACCATGCGGACGCTCCCGGCGTCTTCCACAGCATCGAGCCGGCCTGGAATGACCATAATCTAAGGGAGCTGGCGCGGCACCTGGTTTCACCGCTGGTGTTCGCCCACATCCGGGCCGCCACCGACGGCGCAATCCAGCAAACCAACTGCCATCCGTTCCGGCACGGGCGTTGGCTATGGATGCACAACGGCCAGATTCGCGAGTTCAATTCGGTCAAGCGCGACCTCGCGTTCGCCGTTGATCCCTCGTTATACCCGCTGATCGAGGGCTCCACCGACTCGGAGGTGTTTTTCTTCCTGGCGCTGAGCATGGGCCTGCAAGACGATCCTCCGGCGGCCGTCGAAAGTGCGGTTGCATTCATCGAGGCAACCGGACGCGCACACGGAGTCGGGCATCCCATCCAGATGACGGTCGCGACGACCGACGGCGCGAGCCTGTGGACGTTCCGGTACTCCAGCGAGCGCGAGTCCAACTCGCTGTTCCATAGCGCCGATATCGAAACCCTGCGTGCCCAATATCCGGACCATCCGGTGCTGCACACGCTGGCCGACGACACGCGACTGGTCGTCTCGGAGCCCGTCGGGGAACTCGCCGGTGCGTGGATCGAAGTGCCGGAATCCAGCTGCAGCATCGTTGAGCGGGGCCAATCCGAAACGCGACCGTTCACTCCGCAATCACATTGATGCGAAGCGCGGCCGCCCGTAAAGCCCGTGGTTTGACGACGCGCGGCGTCAATTTCGTCCTCGCACTCGCGGCGTGTTCGTTGCTGTGTGGCTTGCCCCAATCGACCATCGCCGCCGAATACCAGAGCGCCGAGCAAACCGCACCGACGTCCGTTGAAGAAATAGATACCACGCTCGGCGGAATCGCTCGCAAATGGGTGCGGGACCGGCGCGTCGTATTTCGGCCAATCGACGAGTGGCGGAAAACCCGGGGCCCGTTTCTGCGCGACGGTCAATTCAAGTTCGATTTTCGAACGTTTAATTTCGATGCGACCCGGGCCGCAGGCGAGGACCCGCAAGCCTGGGCAGCCGGAGGCGAGCTCGCCATTCGCACGGGAAAGTGGCGTGATTTCCTGTCGGTCGGTGCCAGCTGGTATGGGTCCTACGAAATCAGCGGCAACGATGCCGCTGGCGGCAGCGGGCTAATCCAACCGAACGGCGACAACATCTCGGTCATCGGCCAGGCCTTTGTGGAATTGACGAAGGATGGCTGGCTCGCGCGCTTCTTCCGGCAGGAGCTCGATCTGCCGTATATCAATCGGTTCGACATCCGTATGGTGCCGAATACGTTCGAAGCCTATGGCGTCGGGCGCCGGGGTAAGAATTTCGATTTTCTGTTTGGTCAGGTCGAGAAGATCAAGCGTTACGACAGCGATGAGTTCGTGCCGATGTCGGTTGCGGCCGGCGTGGCCGGCAGCGATAAGGGTGTCACGATGGGCGGATTCGAGTGGTCACCCGCGGACACGAACTTTGACATTGGCGCAGCATCACAGTACACGCATGATCTCTTCAATACGTTCTATACCGAACTGAACTGGGACAGGAAGTTCGGTGAAGATCTTGGGCTCAAACTATCGGGCCAGTACACGGACCAGCGCAGTGTCGGCGAGGACCTGCTGGGCGACTTCGAGACCCATGCCTGGGGCGCGCGCATTGCCACGAGCTATCGCTACGCCGTCGTGACGCTGGCCTTCACGCAAACCGATGATGGCGCGGGCATTCGCAGCCCCTACGGCGGGCGTCCGAGCTATTTGTCCCTGATGATTCGCAACTTCGACCGGGCGAATGAGCGCGCGTGGCGGGCCGGCCTCTCATATCACTTCGATCGACTCGGCTTGCCGAACGTGAGCGCGATCATCAACGTCGCCAAGGGCCGGCGGGCCCGCGACCCAAGCACACGGGCGCGCTTGGCGGATCAGACGGAGTACGACTGCACCGTCGACTTTCGGCCCGAGCGCGGCATTTTGAATGGCTTATGGCTTCGGCTGCGTTATGCACGCGTCGACGAGACGGGCGCGGGCAAAGTCACTGATCAGATTCGCATCATTGCGAATTACAGTCTGCCGATACTTTGACTCCGTCTAGCCCGTGTGGTCCTCGTGGCAGCTCAGGCATTCCATGTGCCCCTGCTGGTTCCACCTGCGAGCTTTTATGGTTTCGGTGACCGGCCCATGGCATCTGATGCAATGCTCCGTCTGATCTGACGGCTGCCAGGACGGTGCCTGCCATCTGCCCGCGAAGTATTCATTGAGCGCAAGCGTCACCGTATAGGCCGTTTCACCCGCCACCTTTGCGCAACGTTCATATTTGTCTTCAGATTGGATTCCCACGCCCGCCTCAATTACCCATTTCGACACGGACGCATGGCAAAGCGGCGACGTGGCTTTGACCTGTACCTGATCCGGAATCGACGCAATGTCGTCGAATCGTTTAGGCGGGAATTCCTGTTCGGCGTACCACCAGAACAGCCGGTCGACGATCTGGTTGTTCTGCAGAATATTGTCGCGTTTCTCGCCGTAGGTGACCATGTTGATAATCGTCGAGGCGCCGGCCAGTGCGCCGCACAGAGTGCCGTGACCACCAAAGCCTGACGCCGCATGAGCCATCATCATATCGGGCAGCGTCGTCCACGGATGGCCAACTTCCTCCTTTAGCAAACTGACGATGCTCAGAAAAGACGCCGTGCCGCAGCCACCCTGCCGGTAAAGTCGATACGCGCGCCGCCCGGCTTCCAGTGGATCGAGTTCCGTCCACGGCCATGGCAGTGGTATCGCCGCGGCGGACGGTTCGGGATTCGCCGCCTGACCGACGGCTGTCAGGGCGCTTCCGGCAACCCCACCTGCGACCAAGGCCGCGGATGCCGTCAACAAGTCGCGTCGGCGCAAGGTCTTTTCTTCCGGTCGATTCGTGTTCATGTTGGCCTCCAATAATCGTGATGACTATTGGACGATGGCGCGCCAGGTTCAATACGTTCATTCCGAACGCATGCCGGGAAATGGATATCCGGTTTTCGTCGCGCAGCGTGCGCGAACTAGAGGTCGATCTTGTAGCGCAGGGCGCCGTCCATGATCCACTTGCGGATCTCGGCAATAACGGCCGGGTCGAGCGGAGCCTGGCCAAGCGGCATCTGGGCACCGGCGACGGGCATGGCCTGCTCCAGCTTCTGGATCAGGTAGCTATTGTCGGGATCACCGGGGGCAACCCGCAGGATCGCCGTGACGGGACTGGGCACGCCCGTGCCCCCGGCGCCGACCAGTGCCAGGTGACTGGTGTCTGCATCACTGAGATCCAGTCCACCCGCCGGCAGACCTCCCGTATGACAGACTGCAGCGCACGTGGGCGTGAATACAATCGCCTGAATCTGGTCGAGCGTCGGCCCGATAACCACAGGTGTGGCAAGCGTAAAGACGGCCTGGAAGTCCCCACCGGCGGTGCCGTTCCCCGAGGGAAATACGCCGCTGAACTCTCCGTCCAGCGCGTTGGCATCCAGGTCCATGATGATGAAGGCCCCGAGTCCGCGCAGGCGAACCCGGTACGTGTCGTCGGCCAGCACCACGCCGGTCAGGTCGAAAACGGCCGTCTGCGGATTTACGCCCGGTACCGTTATGGAAGCCGCCGCAATTTGGACTTCATTTCCGTCGGCGAAATTCATGTCGCCGCCGCTCGCCTCGAGGATGAACGTGTTCGCGTTCACGGACGCGGCGTCCAGTTCCCGGTCGAAGCCCGCGATGATCTGTGTGGGCGCCACGGTCAGATTGGCGCCGGACATCGGGGACAACGACGAAACTTGAATCGGGTTGGACGGCTGTACGCGATCGTCGATCGCGCCGTCCGTTATCCACTGCCGGACGATGTCAATCGTCGGCTGCGGAAGCGCGCCCCCCGGCGGCATGACCCCGCCGACGACCGCGGTTCCTTCCATCTTCTGGATCAGGTAACTGTTGTTCGGATTGCCGGCAGCGACGCGCTGAATCCCGGCGTCCTGGCTGCTCGCGATGCCGACGAGCTGCGCGTAACTGTTCGCGTCCTCGAGGCTCAACCCCGCGGCAGCGCCTGCCCCGGCGTGACAACCGGACGTGGCGCATGACGGGGTGAAGACGTTGGCCTGAATCTCGGAGAAGTTCGGGCCGAAACCTCCTCCTCCGGGCGGCGGCGGCGGCGGTGGTGGCGGAGGGGGCGGGGGCGGGGTCGTTCCCGGTGGTGTCCCGGGCGGCGATGAGTTCGCTGCTTGCCACTGCTCGACGGCTTCATCATAGCTTGAATCACAGGCAGCAAGCCCGCCTGCAATAATAAGGATTGCCCCTACGATCCGGACAGTCCGTGATGCTTTCATAATGCCCTTCGCCAGTGAATCGATGGATTCGTCGACTAGGCGATGGTATCGATTGAGTCTTGGCAAATCGTGACGACCGTCACAGTCCTGCACTGAGCGACACCTCGCTGAGCGCAGTTACGAACGCGGGCGGAGCTTTGAGCAGCCGGTTTTCGTCGCGCTTCGCGCGTCCCTACAGGTCGATATGCCGCCGAATCTGGCCGCGCGAAACCGCGGCGCGTCCGACGCGCTGGATCGCGAGGGCGAACGCAGCGGTCCGCATGTCCGTGCCATGCTCCTTGGCCATCGCGCGCACGTCCGTGTAAGCGCGGCGCATCGTTTTTGCGAGTTCCTCGCGCACGCGATCAAGCTCCCAGCGATACTGCTGGATGTTCTGCGCCCACTCAAAGTAGCTTACTGTGACGCCGCCGGCGTTCGCGAGGATGTCCGGGACTATCGTGACGCCGCGCTCGAGCAGAATCGCGTCCGCCTCGGGCGTGGTCGGAGCGTTCGCGGCCTCCACGATCAGCGAGGCCCGCACCTCGCCGGCGTTATCGGCCGTCAGCACGTCTTCGATCGCGGCCGGGATCAGCAC
>JBPCXI010000037.1:0-4606 GCA_051008895.1 Gammaproteobacteria bacterium
GGCACGAACGGTCGCGGCGACGACGCGATCGCGACCGCGATCGCGCGCAATCACGGTTCGACCAGCGTCACGGCAACAGCCGACGCAACCGGCGGAAGCGGCGCGTCCAGCTTTTCGGCCGAACCCAGCAGCCACGGCAGCGCAACCGCGACGGCGACGGGTATCTCGACCGGTGATGGAACCGTGACCGTAACGGCCATCCAGCGTGGTGGGGACATGCTCTTCATCGGAAATGTCATACCCGGAGCGGGCGCCGAAACTCACATCATCAACGCGGTGACAGGCGAGACGCGTGGCGATCTCAATCTCGTGCAAGAGGCGTATGGCGGCGCCGGCGCCGATGCATACAACGTTGACGCCGGCAACGGCGGCGCCGCAACCTCGACTTTGTCCGTCGTGGATTCCGCAGCCGCAATGCTGAACGCAACCGCGTCGGCAATCGGCGGCACGGCGGGGCAAGGTACGCATCCTGACTATCTGTTCGGCAGAGGTGGCGACGCCGTCGTCGAAATCGACGCTCGCGGTATCGCCGTAGTCACAGCGACCGGCAACGCCGACGGCGGCGAGAGTGTCGGCCGTTTCCCCGACACGGGGGGCCGGGGCGGCGACGCGCGGTCCAGCGTCATCGCATCGAGCGTCGGCGGGCCGGCGGAAGCACGAGCGAATGCGACTTCCGGCCAAGGCATCGACACCACCCCCTACGGGAAAGCAGAGGCCAGTGCGACGGCGAATGCGGGCGATTCCAACGCCGCTACGGCGCTCGGCACGGCAACCGGCGCATTCCCGACTGCCGCCGCGGAGGCCGGGACGAGCGGTGGGCCTGTCGTATCGATCGTCGCGCGATCCTCAGCGGCGGTCGAGGCGACCGACGGAAACGACCGCGTACAACTGCTCGCGCGGGCGGATGCGTGGATCGGCGACGGCCCACACCACAACACCGGACATGCGACGGCGAAAGCCGGTGCATTGCCCAGCGAATCGTTTCGCGATTTCATGCTGAACGGCAACCCCATTGCACAGGACGCGCTGGGGAGTGAGGCGAGCGTCGCGCTCGTCGGTATCCTGGGCGGTCTGCAGCCGTCGAACGTATCGACAACCGACCCGTTCACCTCAATTCTCGACATCTCGTTAACGCCGAGCGCGCTGACAAACAGTGACCTGCTGATCGCGTTCCTCGATCCCGTTGCATCGGGCACTGGCTTTGACGAGCTTCGGTTCCAGATTTTGGAAGAAGAAAACACGGTCTTCGATCAGACTTTCGTGGACGTGGCGCACGCGCTTGCATTCTTCGACGACAACGTGCTGAACCTCGGTGCATGGTTGGCGGGAGAGGATGGGATTCTGGACCTGCGGTTCCGACTCGACATCATTTCGTCCGGGGGCTCCGACGGATTCACGATCGACTTCCTCGCCGGAACCGCCCAAATACCTATACCCGCCGCGATCGCGATGTTCCCCGCCGGCCTGATTGCATTGCTGCTTTTCAGCCGCAGGCGGTTCGCCTAAAGTGTAACGAAGCACGCGCGAAAATCTTCGATTACACCGAACGCTTTTACCGCCCGCGGCCGCGCGTTGACTCGAAAAGAAAGAACGACAGGAAATCAGGCTAAACCGAACTGTCCGAGATTTCGGTAACCAACTCAGATAATTCGTTCCGAGCAAAGATGTTACCTATGTCTCCGGTATAGACCTGATATATATGGTGGTGATGGGTGGACTCGAACCACCGACCCCGGCATTATGAGTGCCGTGCTCTAACCAGCTGAGCTACATCACCACGCGAAGGGACGGGCATTTTCTGTGCCGGCCCCCGATCTGTCAAGAAGCGCCGCTCAAAATCCCCTCAGGTCTGCTGGGCAAATCTCTGATATGCCAGCACATTGCAAAACGGCCGAATCACCCGGTCCGCATCGGCATCCGCAACTAGTGCCATTTCGCTGACACCATACTATTCTACGCATCAATTCCGCGCGGGGTGTCGCGTCTCGAAGCGGAAGTTCGTCACATTAACGACAACAGGGAAACGAGTAACCATCATGCTGCGCATTATCTCCGTCTACAACATCAAGGGTGGCGTCGCCAAGACGACGACCGCGGTCAACCTCGCCTATCTCGCATCTTCGGAAGGTGCGCGAACATTGCTCTGGGATCTCGATCCGCAGGGCGCCTCGACCTACACGCTACGTCGTGAACCGACGGTCGACGGCGCGCGCGAAATCATCGACGGTAAAAAGCCGCTGTGGCAATTGACGACCGAGACGGATTACAACAACTTCCATTTACTCCCGTCCGACTTTTCGTACCGGCACATGGATACGATGATCGACGAATATAAAGAGGCAACCAAACACCTGCTGCGGCTCATGCGCCCGTTGCGCGAAGAGTACGATTACCTGATCATCGACTGCCCGCCGGGCATGACACTGGTCTCCGAGAATATCGTGCGCGCGTCCGACGCAATCGTCACGCCGGTGCTGCCGTCACCGTTCTCGATCCAGATGCTCGACACGCTCGTGCATTTCATCGACCAGAACCAATGGAACGATGTGTCGATCCTGCCGTTCTTCTCGATGGTCGACCGGCGCAAGAACCTGCATAAGAGCGTGACCGCGTCGCTGCGTGACGACTACCCGATGCTGCTGCAGACGGAGATTCCGTATTCGAGCGAGATCGAGCAGATGAGCCTGCGGCGTGCGCCGATCCCGAGCTATTCGCCGCGAAGCCGCTCCGGACGTGCGTTCTCGGCGCTGTGGACGGAAATTCAGCGCACGATGCTGGGCGAGTCAGAGTTCGACAGTTACCAGCGGATCGCCGTTTGAGTCGACGGCCTGCTCGGCGTCGACCGCCGCCAGCGTGCGGCCGACCGTCTTGCTGCTGATCAACGCCTTGTAGACCGCGTCGCCGAGATCGGTCGGGTTGATGTGCCCCGACACCGTGGTGCTGTCGAGCAGGATCGCGCCGCCCTTGAAGTTACGGCGGAGCAATCCGCCGGCGCGCACGATCGTCCAGTCCATGCGCGTCGCGCGCAGTGTGCGTTCGGCCCAGGTCTTCGCAGTCAGCGCCTTGCCGACGAATGCTTTGACGAAATCGTCGACCGCCGCAGAGCTGTCGCCGCAGCCGATCGACGTGACGAGCAGGAATCGCCGCACGCCCGCTTCGTGCGCAACGTTGATCACGTTCATGTTGCCCGAGCTGTTCATCGACGGTGAGCCGCCGATGATACTCGTCACCGCAAGACCGTCGGGATTCAGGTTCGCAAATACGGCCGCGATGTCGGCGCGCTTCGTCGGGTTTGCGTGAATGACTTCCGCGCCCAGCCGCTGATACATGCCCGGATCGGTCGTTGGCCGCACAACCGCGATGACATTGCAGCCGGCACGAACGCCAAGCTGGACCGTGCGATAACCGGTATCGGTATCGGCGCAGATTACGAGAATCGACCGCACGTCCATAGGTACGAGATACCAGAATCGACAGGACGGTTCAAACGGATCGAGATATTAACCGTCGGAGATCCGTTCCTCGGCCGCGGCGATGCGTGCATCGGCCATCTCCACCCTCTTGCGCACGGTATTCAGCGTCTTTTCTGCGGCGCGACATTCAGCGCTTTCGGGGTCCTTGAACGCCTTGATTTGCGTCTCGAGCTCCTCGATCTCGACGCCCAGCGCTTCGCGCTGCTCGCGCAGGTTCTCGAGCGATTCGGCCTGCTGCGCCTTGTCGAACACGACCGCATCCGGCGTGACGTCCGCATCTCTCAGCGGGGTCTCGTCGACCGGCGGGATGATGCGCGCGCCGTCTGCGACTGCGCGGGTATTCATGAAATTCGGCGACACGATTTCGATGTCGCCATTGTGCAGTTCGTCGAGCGTCGCGGCGCGGAGCCTGCGCCGGTTCGCGAGCAGTTGCTCGACGTCTTCGCACAGGCCAGCGATCCTGTACACGACCGAGAAATCGCCGAGGTGGCGAATCTGCACGAACGGATCTTTCAGGCCCGCCTTCTCCGCGGCCGCGAGCAGCAGCTCCTCGACGCGCCGGCGCGACACGTCGTAACCGAGCGATACCTCGACGGACAAAATCGTGCCGGACTTGCGCAACACGCGCACCGGGTGCGTGACGAGATACAGGTTCGGTAACGTCGTCAGGTCGCGGTCCTCGGTTTGAATTTCCGTGTGGAGCAGATCCATCTCGGACACGCGGCCGGCGTGTTCCTGGACCTTGATGTAATTGCCGGGCCGAATCTTCTTCAGACTCTTCAGCATCAGGCCGGCCATCGCGTTGCCAACAATCGTCGTCGAGGACAGCGCGATCGTGGCGCTGAGGACGATGCCCAGGAGACTCAGAAGCTGGCCCTGCATCGCGTCGCCGATCGGGATCACGGTGATCACGAACACCAGGCCGAACAGCGCGAGGCCGAGCCAGATGAGCTGGCGACGGTATTGCTCCGCCGGCTTGTCGGCGTAGGCCTTCAACAGGCGCTTGTGCACGCCCCACAGCGCCGCGCCGTACAGGATGAATAGCGCGCCGGTGATAGCGAAAGAAAACGTGGTGCCGATCAGGTTACCCATGGGGGGAGTATATCCGGAGAGATGGGGACACTCCCAAGGGG
>JBPCXI010000038.1:0-6618 GCA_051008895.1 Gammaproteobacteria bacterium
AGTTGACGGTGGAGCGGAGTGTTCGCTCAACAATGTTCTGCTCGGCGCTGACCGGCAGCACGATGTCGAAGGCGATCGAACCGAAGTTCGTCCGCAACCCCATCTGCGCCTTTTCCGTCAGCGCCGGAACGCGGGATTGGGTCCAGAAAACCGATGCGATCGCGACTGCGAAAACGAGCGCGATGATCAGGCGCTTATTACGAACCATGCATGCCGCCGTGTCGGGGTGACCCGGCGAATACTACTCCATCGATCGACGAAGATGTTCTATTCGGTCGGCGTGAGGCGGATGATCTGACTGCCCGCCTTGTGCTCGAGAAGCACGTAGAGCTCGCCGTTCGGGCCGAGTTCGATGTCCCTGAAGCGGGCGAGGTCGGTCAGCATCGTCTCCGTGTGTACGACCTCGTTGTCGACGACTTCCATGCGCAACAGGTCGGTCGCGCGCAACGTGCCGGCAATGATGTTGCCCCGCCACTCGGGAAACTCGTCTGCGTCGTAGAAAATAAAGCTCGATATCGCCGGCGACGGCGTCATGTCTACGACCGGAAAAATCGCATCTTCCTCCGCGAGCTCGATACCGAGTTTGTCGGCGACGTTGACCGGGCGGCCATCGTAATTGACGCCCGTCGTGAATACCGGCCAGCCGTAATTGCCGCCCGGCACGAGCCGATTCAGTTCGTCACCGCCACGCGGCCCCATCTCGGTGTTCCACAGGTCGCCGGTCTGCGGGTTGTACTCGAGACCCTGGACGCTGCGATGACCGTAGGAGTAGGTCGAGGCCATCGCATTCTCGACGTCGACGAACGGATTGTCGTCCGGGATGCGGCCGTCGTCCCGCATCCGGTGTATCTTCCCGTGCGGCAGCGACAGGTCCTGGATGCCCATGAAATCGAGCGCGTCTTTCATACCTGTGCTGATGTAGACGTTGTTGTCGGCATCGAACGCGATGCGCCCGCCGGCCGCGAGATCGGACGTGTTCGAGTAGGTTTCGACGTCGGCTTTCCAGATGACCTGCTCGTCGACCCACTCGCCGTTCTCGATGCGCCCGCGGACCAGCCGGTTCATCGATACCGGGCGCTCGGAGCGCCGACTCAGATCGTTGCAGTCGCTGCAGCGATCCGTGTGATGGATGTAGATCCAGCCGTTGTCCTCGTAGTCGGGATGAATCGCGACGTCGAGCATCCAGCCGAGCCCCTGCACCTGGCCGAGGAACAGGCCGGAATCGTCATAGACCGGTGGCGTACCGGAGATCGGCTCGCCGACCGTACCGTCCGGCAACACGATTCGCAGGCCGCGCATTCGCTCCGACAACAAAATGCTGCCATCGGGCAGCGGCTCGATCGAGAACGGCATCGGGTCGAGCCCGGTCGCGATTGTTTCAATCCGAAAAGCGTGCTCCTCGGTCGACACAACGCCTGCGGGAATCTCGAGCGGAATGTTGTCGCGCTTGTCGAGGATCGTCGTGCCCTGCCGCTGCTCCGCGACATAGAGCGCGAGGTTCCAGATCTTGCGCTCGTCGAGCGTCTCCGACCACGCCGGCATGCCGGTTTCCGGGAACCCGCTGGAGATGCTCGCGGCGATTTGTTCGACGGAATCGCCGTGACGCAGGTCCACGCCGACGAGCGGCGTGCCGAGCGGCGCACCGCGCAGGTCTTCGCCGTGGCAGACCGCGCAATTGTCGTTGTACTGCTTGATGAACCCGTCACGCATCGGGATCTTGCTGAGCTTTTCCCAATCGACCTTCGCCGGATCGAAACCCTGGGCCATGCCTTGAGCGGTAAATGCGAAAACGACAGCAAAAAGCAGCAGCGCGCGAACCATAGAATGCCCCAATTCTGATCGCGGTATGCGCCGCGACGTCACCGATCAGGCGGCGACAGTACCCATCGAAATACCAGGCGCCGGCAGCGTTGTCTCACCCTGCAGGTAGGCATCGATCGCGCGGGCCGCGCCGCGCCCCTCGTTGATGCCCCAGACGACGAGCGACTGACCGCGCCGGCAGTCGCCGGCGGCAAATACGCCGGGCACGCTCGTCGCGAAATCGCCGTGCTTCGCCTCGTAGTTCGACCGCGCGTCGCGATCGATGCCGAGCGGATCGGCGACATACGACTCGGGGCCGAGGAACCCCATCGCGAGCAGCACGAGGTCGGCTTCGATGACCTCCTCGGTGCCGGCGATCTCCGACATCTGCATCCGGCCGTCGACGTTTTCCCACTCGATGCGAACCACGCGCAAGCCGGCGACGTTACCGTTACCGTCGTCGAGAAATTCCTTGGACAGCATCGCATAGCGCCGCGGATCGACGCCGAACTTAGCGGCCGACTCCTCGTGACCGTAGTCAGTGCGCTGGATGATCGGCCATTCGGGCCACGGGTTTTCATCGCCGCGGTCTGCAGGTGGCTGACCGAGCAACTCGAGGTTCACCATGTTGGCACAGCCATGGCGAATCGACGTGCCAATGCAGTCGGTGCCGGTGTCGCCACCGCCGATGACGATGACCTTCTTATCCTTCGCACTGATGTATTGCCCGTCTTCGAGATTGCTGTTCAGCAGGCTCTTCGTACTTGCCGTCAAAAAATCCATCGCGAATTCCACGCCGCGCAGGTCGCGGCCCGGGATCTGCAGGTCGCGCGGCACCGTAGCGCCCGTCGCGAGCAGCAGCGCGTCGTAATCTTTCTGCAGCTGCTGCGGGTCGACGTCCTTGCCGACGTCGACGCCAGTGACGAACTCGATGCCTTCCTCGCGCAAGAGCTGAACTCTCCGCTCCACGACGTCGACCTTGTCCAGCTTCATATTCGGAATGCCGTACATCAGCAACCCGCCGATGCGATCCTCGCGCTCATAAACCGTGACCGAGTGGCCGACCTTGTTCAGCTGGTCGGCCGCTGCGAGCCCGGCCGGACCTGAACCAACAATCGCTATCTTCTTGCCGGTCCGGTGCGCCGGCGGATGCGCGGTAACCCAGCCCTCTGCGAATCCGCGATCGATGATCGCGTTCTCGATGTTCTTGATCGTGACCGCCGGCTCGTTGATCCCCAGCACGCACGAACCCTCGCATGGCGCGGGACAAGCACGCCCGGTGAATTCGGGGAAATTATTCGTCTTGTGCAGGCGATCCAGCGCCTCGCGCCAACGGCCGTTGTAGACCAGGTCGTTCCATTCCGGAATCAGGTTGTCGATCGGGCACCCCGGCCCCGACTGGCAGAAAGGCACGCCGCAATCCATGCACCGCGCCGCCTGCGTGCGCAGGTGCTCTTCGTCGGGAGATCCGTACACCTCTTTATAGTCGAGGCTCCGCTCGGTCACGTCGCGGTAGGCAACGGGGTGGCGCGGAAATTCCTTGAAACCGGTCGGCTTACCCATCGTCCACTACTCCCGGCTCAGCTTCCGACCGCGCTCTGCGACGGCTGTTCGTCGTGGACGACAGCTTCGATCTCTTCGTCGTGACGCCGCCGCTCTGCGAGCACGCGCTTGTAGTCGCGCGGCATGACCTTGACGAACTTCTGCAGCACGTCCGGCCATTCATCGAGCAGTCGCTTCGCGACGGCAGACCCGGTGAGCTCGGCATGCTGTTCGACCAGGTCGAGTAATTCCGCAATATCTTCGTCGGCCTCCACCGGATCGAGGTCGACCATTTCGCCGTTGCACTTGCCGGCGAAATCGCCCGCCTCATCCAACACGTAAGCAATTCCTCCGGACATGCCCGCGGCAAAATTCAGGCCGGTGCTGCCGAGAATGACGACACGCCCTCCGGTCATGTACTCGCAACCGTGGTCACCGACACCTTCGACGACCGTGTTCGCACCGCTGTTGCGGACGCAGAATCGCTCGGCCGCCTTGCCGCGGAAGAATGCCGAGCCTTCGGTCGCACCGTACAGCACGACGTTGCCGACGATCAGGTTCTCGTGCGGTACGAATGTCGACTGCTTCGGCGGGTACACGATCAACTTGCCGCCGGACAGACCTTTGCCGACGTAGTCGTTGGCGTCGCCCTCGAGCTCCATCGTGATCCCGGATGCGAGGAACGCACCGAAACTCTGACCGGCCGAGCCGCTGAAATCGATGTGAATCGTATCGTCCGCGAGCCCGTGCTCGCCGTGTTTCTTGACGAGTTCGTGACTGAGCATCGTGCCGACCGTGCGGTTGGTATTAACAATCGGCAGCTCGAATCGAACGTTCGAACCGTCGGCCAGCGCCGGCTGCGCGAGTTCGATAATCCTGTTATCCAGCGCTTTCTCGAGCCCGTGGTCCTGCGCCATCGTGCAGCGCACCTCCACGTCCTCGTGCGGCCGGAACGCGGGCGCGAGAATCGGCGTCAGGTCGAGGCCGTCCGCTTTCCAGTGATCGATTGCCTGCCGCGGCTCCAGCGCATCCGTGCGCCCGATCATCTCGTCGATCGTGCGGAAGCCGAGTTCCGCCATCAGTGCGCGCGCGTCTTCGGCAACCTGGAACAGGTAATTCACAACGTGCTCCGGCTTGCCGGCGAACTTCGCGCGCAACGCAGGGTCCTGCGTCGCGATACCGACCGGGCACGTATTCAGATGACATTTGCGCATCATGATGCAACCGAGCGCGATCAGCGGTGCGGTCGAGAAGCCGAATTCTTCGGCACCCAGCAGCGCCGCAATAACGACGTCACGGCCGGTCCGCAAACCGCCATCGGTCTGCAGGATTACGCGGCTGCGGAGGTCGTTCAGTACGAGCGTCTGATGCGTCTCGGCGATACCGAGTTCCCACGGCAGTCCGGCATGCTTGATGCTCGTCAGCGGCGACGCGCCGGTACCGCCGGAGTCGCCGGATATCAGAATGTGATCGGCGTGCGCCTTCGCAACGCCGGCCGCAACCGTGCCGACGCCGACCTCGGCGACGAGTTTCACGCTGACGCGCGCCGACGGGTTCGAATTCTTCAGGTCGTGAATCAGCTGCGCGAGATCCTCGATTGAATAGATGTCGTGGTGCGGCGGCGGGCTGATCAGTCCGACGCCCGGCGTCGAGTGGCGAATGCGCGCGATGTTGTCGTCGACCTTGCGGCCCGGCAGCTCGCCGCCCTCGCCAGGTTTCGCGCCCTGCGAAATCTTGATCTGCAATTCGTCCGCATTAGCGAGATACCACGTCGTGACGCCGAAGCGCCCGGATGCGATCTGTTTGATTGCCGAGCGCTTCGAATCCCCGTTCGGCAATGGAATGAATCGCTCCGAATCCTCGCCGCCTTCGCCGGTATTGCTCTTGCCGCCGAGCCGATTCATCGCGACCGCCAGCGACTCGTGCGACTCGGCCGAAATCGAGCCGAAGCTCATCGCGCCGGTGCAGAAGCGCTTGACGATCTCCTTCGCCGGCTCGACCTCGTCGATCGGCACGGCCGCGCCGGGCGGTTTCAGTTCGAGCAGACCACGCAGCGTGCGCTTGTCGTCGTCGACGGTAGCGGCGAATCGCCGGTACGCGTCGGTATTGTTTTGGCGTGCCGCCATCTGCAACTCGTGAATCGAGTCGGGCTCCCACGCGTGACGCTCGCCGGTGCTGCGCCAGTGGAACTCGCCCGGATTCGGCAGCGCCAGCAGCCGGTCGGCTTCATCGTCCGGGTAACCCAGCGCGTGACGGCGTCGAGATTCGGTTTCGATGACGTCGAAGCCGACGCCGGCGACGCGGCTCGCGGTGCCGACGAAGCAACGGTCGATGACTTCGTCGCCGAGCCCGAGTCCCTCGAAAATCTGCGCACCCTTGTAGGACTGCAGCGTCGAGATGCCCATCTTCGCCATCACCTTCAGCATGCCCTTTGCGACGCCCTTGCGGTATGCCGCGACGACCGCATCGTCGTCCGGGAAGTCGTCCGCTTCGAGTCGACCCTCGCGACGCGCCTGCCAGAGCGACTCGAACGCAAGGTAAGGGTTTATCGCGTCCGCACCGAAACCAGTCAGCAGGCAGTAATGCTGCACCTCCCGCGCCTCGCCGGTCTCGAGCACGATGCCGATGCGCGTGCGCTTGGCGCGCGCGACCAGGTGATGATGTACCGCGCCGCAGGCAAGTAGCGCGCTGACCGGGACACGGTCGGCGTCCATCGCGCGATCCGAGAGTACAACGAGGGTGAAGCCGTCTTCGATCGCCTGCTCCGCCTCCGCACAGATACGCTCGAGTGCGGCGACCAGCGATTCCGCTTTCGCAAACGTGATGTCGATGGTTTTCGTGCGCCAGCCGCGATGATCCATGTGGCGAATCGCCGCGAGCTCTTCGTTCGTCAGCACCGGGTGCGGAATGAGCAGCCGCTCCGCGTGCCGTTCGGACGGCTCGAGCAGGTTGCGCTCCGGTCCGATGTAGCATTCGAGCGACATCACGACCTCTTCGCGAATCGAGTCGATCGCCGGATTCGTGACCTGCGCGAACAGCTGTTTGAAGTAGTCGTAAATCATGCGCGGCTTGTCGGACAGGCACGCCAGTGCAGAGTCGTTACCCATCGAGCCGACCGGATCGCGCAGCTCGCGCACCAGCGGCAGCAGCATGAACTGCATCGTCTCGGTCGTGTAGCCGAACGACTGCATTCGATCCAGCAGCGAATCGGCGTCGAAGCCGTGCGACTCGTTCTCCGTCGACAGGTCGCTCAGGCGGATTCTCTGCTTCGCGAGC
>JBPCXI010000039.1:0-7966 GCA_051008895.1 Gammaproteobacteria bacterium
ACCAGTACGGATAGACGATCAGGTCCGTGCCGCCGACGCCGATGATCCCGAACGCCGCGAGCGCCGGCAACCACGCGGAAGCATCGTCCGGCCAGCCGAAGCTCAGGCCATCGAGTATCGCGGACACCGGAATCGCGTAGTCCGTCGTCTGCAACGCGAGCGCATTGCCGACGGTGATCAGCGTGAAGCAGAACACCATGCCGATACACAAGAGTTCCAGTAACCGGTAGCGGCCGAAGAACAGCAAGAACGAAGTGGCGAACGCGACGACCGTCGCCCAGATGCGCGTGTCGATCGCGCTGTCGGCCACCGCTTCCTGCGTCTGCAGCGCGAGCGCGTAGTCGCCGGTCAGCGGGATAATCATCGACAACGCCTGCGCGACACCGCCGAGAATGCCGCCGAGCATCCCGTAGGTCGTCGCCATCATCAGCAGCCACAGCCAGATAATCCAGTGCGCGCCGAGCCGCGGCCCGGGCAGTCGGTCGATCGCCACCAGCGTGGTCACGCCCTCGCTCACCGTGTAGCGCCCGAGCTCGATCTGCGCGAACACCTTGATCACGCAGCCGAGCACGATCACCCACAGCAGCGTGATGCCGGCCTGCGCCCCCGCCTTGGTGGTCGCGATCAGCTCGCCGGAACCGACCAGGCCGGCGGCCAGGATCATGCCGGGGCCGAGGTAGCGCAGCACGGCGCGGGGCGTGCGCGGCGGTTCGCGCATGCGTCAGGCTCCGCTCACGCGAGCGCCGGCACGACGCGCTCGCCGATTACGCGAATGGAATACGCCGGGTCGTTATAGAGGCACAGCACGACGCCTGCCGCGCCGGCGTCACGCATGTCACGGAAACGCTCGATCTGCGCATCGATGTCGGCGGCGGCGCACGCCGTCACGCCGCGATCGACGATCTTGTCGACGAGTTCGCGCGGCGGGCCCTTTATGTCGTCCGTCTTCCGATATGCCTTGACGAATGCCGGGTAGTGCCTGGCGATCTCGGCGGCCTCGTCGGGATCGACGACATCGTGAATGTATGGCGCCCAGATCGTGCCACGCGCCATCAGGTAGAACCGCGCCTCGGCCATCGCTTCCTCGCGGGTCGGCTTGATGTGCGTGGCCCAGAAGTTGAGCAGCGGAAACGTCGCTTTGTCCTTGCCGGCCTCGTCGAGCACCGGATCGATGTGTGACCGCGCCCAGCGCAGCCGGCCGACGGTGAAATCGCTGGTCATGATCCCGTCGGCGTAACGCGCCGACATGCGCAGCATCTGCTCGCCGTTCGCCGCGCCATAGATCTTCGGCGGCGGCGCCGTCGTCCAGCCGGTGTCGAGCCCGCGTGCGTGAAAAACTTCACCCGAGTAGGACATGCGCTCGCCGCGCGTCGCCTGCCGCAGGATCTCGAGGCATTCGCGCACCGCCCGCACCATGCGCGCGGGCCTGATCCCCATCGAGTCGATCGTGCCGCCGCCGCCCCCGACCGCGACGTGCGCGCGGCCGCCCGAGATCTCGTTCAGCGTCAGCAGCAGTTTTGCCATCTGCAGCGGATGCTCCTCGAACGGGCTCAGCGCGGTCGGGCCCATCTGCAGCTTGTTCGTGCGCTCGGCCAGCGGCACGAAGTTCACGAACGGGTCGCGGCCGTCGAGATGATTCGAGACCCAGACGCCGGAGATGCCGTAGCTCTCGGCGAGCCGGCCGAGTGCAACCATCTCGGCGGCCGGGAGGTGGGGCTGCAGAACCAGATCGACGCGCATACGCCGATTATGGCCCAAGCGATGCCGCCAGCGGCGTCGCCCCGAGCCCGCGGTGCAAATAATCAGCGTCTAAGGTTTGGGGTCAGACCCCGCGGCTGCCAGCAGTTCAGTCCAGTCACCGCTGGCTTCAGCCTGATCGACCCGCTCGCGCATGATGGCGATGTCGGCATCAACTTCCGCGATGATCGAAACGAAAGCGGGGTCGTCGCGAATTGCCTCGAGATAGGGATCCATCGCGAGCGTCCAGCTGTCGAATGCCAGCGAGCTGCGGTAGCCCTCATCGACGGCCGCGCGCAACGCCGCAAGCGCCGCGTTGGTCTCTCCTTGCAGAGCGAGTATCTGCACGTCGTGAATACCCTGGCCCACGACGCCCAGCCGCGGATGGCGCTGCACGATGGGCAGCGTCGCTGCCAGCAGCTGATCCGCGCGCTCGGATTCGCCGCTCTGTTGCAGGATGTAGGCCAGCCGGACGGCGTTGTGAGTATTGAGCGCATTGATTTGCGGATCTTGATCGGTTGCCAGCGACGGATCCTGGCGCAGGCAGTAATCGAGCGCCGCATCGAGGTTGCCGTCCAGCAGCGCGATATCGGACATCAGGTCGAACACCCAAACTGCCGCGCCTTGTTGTTCGCCGTAGTGCGATTCCATGATGGACAAGGCAGACGTGAAATCCCGCTGCATCATCTCGTTGAACGCCTGTGCCATCCCGTACAACGGGTGCCCCGGCGCCATGCCGTCGTTGACGGATCGCGCCCGGTCGTAGTCTCCAAACTCGACGAAGATTCGCAGCAGGTTCGTCCCGATTCGCGGATCGCGAGTAAGCTCGCGGGCTCTGAGCGCCCATGCGACCGCCTCATCGAGGCGCCCGAGCTTCTCCAGGTGCGAGGAAACGTTGCCGTACAGGGTAGGCCAGCTCGGGTGAATGCGCAGCGCGTTGAGCCATTGCTCGAGCGCCTCGTCATGGCGCCCCATTCTGGCGTAGGTCACCGCGAGGTTCGCATACGGAATCCGGCCGATCGGATCGAGCTCCAGCGAACGCTTGTTGAGTTCGATCGCTTCTTCGTACCGCCCCTGCCGTTCGCGCAGGGTGGCGAGCCATGTGTAGGCGCGGGCGTGGCTGGGATTAAGTTCGATCGCGCGCTCGAAGTCGGCCTCCTCGGTTACCTCGGATTCGTTGCCCGTCTCGCCCTGCTCCCGGAGAATCGACATCAGCAACCCGTGCGAGGCATGCGCGTCCGCCAGTTCTTCGTCGAGCTCCAGCGCGGTCTGCAGCGCACCCTCTGCGACGCCGCGTGCCTCGTCCCACGTAATGGCGCTGTGATTGATGTACAGCAACTGCACCGCGTCCGCGAGGCCGGCATAGGCCGGCGCGAAACCTGGGTCGAGGGCGATCGCCGCCTCGAACTGTTGCCGTGCCGCCAGCAGTGTGTCGAGTTCGCGCTCGTGCAGATTGTGTCGACCGGCAACGTATAGCCGGTACGCCTCCAGGTTTTCGGTCGGGATAGTCTGCAGCCGGGCTTTTTCGCCCGGCGTCAGCGCCGCCTTCAGCGCTGTCGCAATCGCCGCCGATATCTCGCTCTGTATCTCAAAAACATTTCTTGCGGTCAGCTCGCGATCGTAGGTCCTGGCCCACAGATGCTCGTCCGTTTCGGCGTCGATCAGCTGTACATTGATCCGCACGTTGTCGCCCGAACGCTGCACGGCGCCTTCGAGAACGGTGGCGACACCGAGTTCGGCGGCGATCTGGCGCAGGTTCTTCGTGGTGTTGCGGTAATCCATGACGGACGTTCGCGAAATGACTTTAAGTGCCTCGACGTTGGCCAGGCGCGTAAGCAGGTCGTCGTGAACACCGTCGGCGAAGATCGCGTTCTCCGGGTCGGTGCTGCGGCTATCGAAGGGCAGCACGGCAATCGACGGCTCGATGCTGCGACCGCGCAGCCCGGTCACGTTGAGCGTTATCGATATGCCGAGTGCGATCACGAGCAACGCGATAATAAAGAAGTCGAGTTTGCGCCCCGACGTGCGTGCGTCCGGTGCCACTCCCTCGAGGTCTTTCTCGAGCCGGATGCCCTCCGGCGTGATTTCAAAAATCCAGGCGGCGGCAACCGCGACCAGGAACCCAGCGACAACGACGAGTACGTAGATCCTGAACAGCGATTCCGGCGCGCCGAACGTCGGCATGAGCACCGAGCCCGCCTCGATCAGAATCCAGCTGCCGACGGCGTAGGCCGCGGCGACCCGGAACACGCCGCGGCGCTTAAATTTCTCAATTAGACGAAACATGAGAGCCAATTGGATCATCATTCGGGGTCTGACCCCAAATATCTCGGCCCGACGAAGAAAACTCGGTTCGACCCCATTTACAATTCATCGACTACGTCATTGACGTATACCGGGCGAATGGTCATCATCGAGACTGCCGCATTCGAGCGACGCCGGCCGGACTACCTGACCGAGGACCAATACGCCCTGCTCGGTTGGTACCTGGCGAGGCGACCTGACGCGGGCGGCGTGATCCACGGCTCCGGCGGAGTCCGCAAACTACGGTGGCGACTGCCGGGTGGCGGCAAGCTCGGCGGCCTGCGAGTGATCTACTACTGGATCACGCGACGAGAGCAGATTCTGGTGCTGACGCTGTATCGAAAAGGCGAAGTCGACGATTTGACTCCCGCCGAAGTCAGGCAACTGAAACAGATGATCCAGGCAATCAAAAAATGAGCAAGCGAAAACTGTTCAAAGAGATTGAGTCGGGGTTACGGGAATACGCCGCACACCCCGAGACCCTGTCGCGGCGGAAATTTCCGGACCCTGACCCGAAAGTGATCCGGCAATCACTCGAACTGACGCAGGCGGAGATGGCGGCGCTGATGAACGTAAGCGTGCGCACCTGGCAAAACTGGGAACAGCAGCACCGCACGCCGACCGGACCGGTCAAATCGTTCCTGCGCGTGCTGGAAGCCGAACCAGAGGCGGTGTTTCGGGCAATGCGGCCGATGCGATGACGCGCGCCTAACGTTTGGGGTCTGACCCCATTTACGACCCCATTTACACCGCTTCAACCCAGCGCGGCCATCTCCGCATCGCTGAGCCTTACGCCGGCCGCGGCCACATTGTCTTCGAGGTGCTTGATCTTACTCGTGCCCGGAATCGGCAACATCGCCGCCGACCGCATCATCGACCACGCGAGCGCTGCCCGATACTTGCTGATCCCACGCGCCGCCGCAATCTCCTCGAGTTTCGCGAGGGCCGGTGATTCCTTCGTACGGGTCGCCAGCGGACCCCAGGGAATGAATACGATCCCGTCCTGTTCGCAGGCCGCAAGCACCGGGTCGGATTCGCGGACCGCGACGTTGTAACGGTTCTGCACGGACACGACGTCGACCACGCCCTGCGCCAGCCGCAGCTGTTCGACGTTGAAGTTGGACACGCCGATGTGCCGGATCTTGCCTTCATCCTGCAGCCGGGCGAGTTCACCCATCGAGTCTTCCAGCGGCACCTCGCTGTCGATCGTGTGCAGCTGGTACACGTGGTGCGCGTCCAGCTTCAGGCGCTTCAGGCTGGCCTCGCAGGCCGCGCGCAGGTGTGCAGGGCTGCCATTGGCCTGCCAGGCGCCTGTCTCGGGGCGGATCAGCCCACCCTTGGTCGCGATCACCAGGTCCTCGGCGTATGGATGCAACGCCGCGGCGATCAGTTCCTCGTTCACATACGGCCCGTAGGCATCGGCCGTGTCGATGAAGTTCACGCCCAGTTCGACGGCCCGTCGCAACACGGCCCGCGCAGCCTTCGGGTCATCGGGCGGACCGAAGATGCGGGCGCCGGTCAGCCGCATCGCGCCATAACCCATGCGGTTCACTTCGAACCCGCCGATCCTGATCGTGCCGCCGGCCGCGGCAGGCAACCCTGCATGGGCCGCGGCGCGAGCCGACCCGCCCTTGAGCAGGCTGGTGGTGGCGAGCGTGGCGCCCGCAACCTGGATGAACCTGCGGCGGGACAGGTATGGCCTGGCTTCTATTCTTGCTTTCATCGTCAAACCTCCGTGCATGGCAACTATGCCAGAAAAGGTGCCCGGTATTATTCGCGGGGTCCTATTCCGCCCCCGGGTCGCGCTTTTTTCGCTCCAGCGTGAGGTCGGTGCCGACACCGCCATACGCGAACAGCTGCCAATGGGGACTGTAATCGTAGGTGATCTCGAAATTTCGGAACGTGTTCGCTCCCTTGTCATCGCTCAACCTGCCCGACCGTATCGGCACGTACAACAGGTCACCGGCGACGGATGCGAAACCATCTGTGTGACGCGTCCACCCGGCCGGAGTCTCCGGGCAGGAGCCCGCGCGCGCGCACTCGTCCTGGATTGCTGACGCCAAGGGCTGAACCTTATCCGTGGCAACCAGGTACTTGTCGTACTCGGCATCGAATGCCAGCAGACTCCCCTTGTCGCGAGCGATGAATATCAATTCATGCCGGAAGACATAGGCGAGCGCCAACAGTGCGCCGAAGAAGATCATCAAATTGCGTCGTTTGGTGGGTCTGCCGGTCGATTCGGATTTGCGACTGGTGATATCGCTTCCCGATTTCGCCGCCGCGGGGTTCGATAACTTGTATCCCGCGAACGTCACGAATATGCCGATGACGAGCAGTACTGCCGCTACACCAGCTGGCGGGTAGTCCGCCCCGACCTCAACTCTCCCAACGGCCAGGTAATACATCAGCACGGCTGACCAGGTCAGCAGGCCCGCACCAATGAGGGCCAGCACGCCGCCCACCAGTTCCCTGAGCCACTTCGAGGCTCTACTCATGAATTCGAGCGAACTATTTCACCACCGCCGGATCAACACCGCAGTCATCGAATACTGCCTGAACTTCCGGATCGTCAGCGCTGATTTGAACGCGTTCAATGATGCCGGGGTCGCGCAGCAGACATTTCGCCTGGTCGCTGCTGATACCCCAATCTTCAACCAGCGCGTTCACCATGACGCCTCCGACCCGTTCGGACACTTTGCGCGATACTTTTTCCTGATAACGGGCGATTTCTTCGTCGGTCATCGCTGCATCGTCGGCCGCAGACTGCGGCGCGTTTCCTCCGCTATTTCCGGCATCTCCGCCACAGGCAGTCAACAGCAACAAACTCACAAGAACGAAACCCATTCGATGCGAAACGATATTCCTGGCGTCTATGCAAGTCATAAATTACTCCCTCAAATTTTGCTTCGGGCGATTTGTAACATGATGATACAGCATCTCGTTTCCCCTTCAGTTTAGTCATTCCTGAACCAACCCACACGCACTGATCGGAAGTAGCGTAGAGTTATCGTTTATGCGCTTCGCGATAATGCTCTTAATGCTCGTTGGCACGAGTGTCACGGCAAATACCGAGATCCACCGTTGTTCGCTGGAAGATGGCACGGTTGCCTTCCAGGAAATGCCGTGCGCCGAGCCTGCTATGAATTCCGACGACCGCAGTGATGCAGGCGAGAGTCATAGCGACGGCGGAATGCCTGCTGCTGACAACGACTTGTTCGACCTCGCTAGTCCCTACGACAAATCCGCAATCCCATCGACACCGGTGGAACCAACGCTACCCGAACAGGCGTCAAAGGACCGTGCCGAGTGCGAGAAGACGACGCGAGATGCGATCGACGCGATTGATCGCGAGATGCGAGAGACGGCCTATTCGAAAGAACAAGGCCAGGAATACCTTGCAGAACTGCTCGAATGGACGCAGCAGTTGCGCGCATGCAAACAACCGTAAGTCCGTTTCAGATTGGCGCCAGGAGCGGACTCGAACCACCGACACGCGGATTTTCTATCGCACGTCGGCTCACCTGAGTCTCTCCGGAACTAGCGCGTTGCCAAAGATTGTGCCTTAATAAACCACAATAAGAATAGTCAAACCCTACCAACCGAATTCAGGCGGAGGATATGAACTCGCGAGGCAATCTTTTGCGTGGCGCCCTGGTCACGCTTTTCCTGGCGTTGCTGCTGCCACCCTTCGAAAGGGCGCTGGGACAATGGTCCATACCGCAAGAACTGCAAGCGCGCGTGAGCACGCTGAATAGCGAACAAATCGAGTTCATTACGTCCGGCGACGCCCTCAAATTTATTCCGGAGCAGCAGCTCGAACATGAACTCGCCACGCGGGATGCCGGCAGCCTGCAAACGCTGGTGAACGCCTTAATGTCCCTCGCAGACGAGATGGCCTATGACCCGGGACGCGACATGGGGGCGA
>JBPCXI010000040.1:0-9586 GCA_051008895.1 Gammaproteobacteria bacterium
CTCTCATTGCCGATGGGCATTGCGGAGTGCATCTGGCGGCGCAGCAGATCGAACCGGGGGCGTATGATCTCGGGGACTTCGTCTTCCGAAATCAATTCGAGGTTGTCGGCATAGGCTGCGGCGAGACGTTTTTTGATGGCGCCGTCGCCCGACAGCGTGCGAACTGAGGCGTAGAACTTATCGGAGAACTGGCACATTAGAGCCTCGTTTTTATTGTTTTTTTTGGCCGCTGCCGGCGACCCGAAAATCGCCATGCAGAAGCCTCCAATATATAACGATCCCTATAAATATCAAGGAGTCGCCGAAGGTTTTGCAGATCTTTCCGCGATCGGGGGTGACGAGTGACGCTGCGGGCCGGGCACTGGGCCTCGTTGCTGGCCCTGGTCGTGCTGTGGGGCTCGTCCTACCTGATGGTCGAGATCGCGTTGATGGCCTGGCGGCCGGCGGAAATCGCGGGGCTCCGGATACTGACCGCCGCCGCGGTGCTGCTTGGCGCAATGCTGGCGCGCGGCGAGCGGCTGCCAGCCGGGCGCGGTCACTGGGGCTTGCTGGCGGCGATTGCCCTGATCGGGAACTGCCTGCCGTTTTTTCTGATCTCGTGGGGGCAGCAGCGCGTCGAGTCGGGTCTGGCGGGCATCCTGGCCGCGAGCACGCCGCTGTTCGTGCTGGTGATGGCGCATTTTGCGCTCGACGACGAACGCTTCAATCTGCGCCAGCTCGCCGCATTCGGCATCGGCTTCGCCGGTATCGTCGTGCTGCTCGGCGCAGAGTCGCTGGCAGCGTTCGGCGGCTCTGAGGAGCGGTTGCTGTCGCAGCTCGCGATCCTGGGCGGTTCGGTTTGCTACGCTGCAGCAACCGTGACGGCCCGGCGCCTGCCAGCCGCATCGCCGGTCGTCACGTCGGCGGGCGTCATGTTGATTGCGTCCGTCACTATGGCGCCGTTCATCGCCACCGGCCTGACAATAGGCGATAGAATCAGCGCGCCGGCGGCTGCCGCGGTCGGGTTTCTCGGCCTGTTCGGGACCGGCGTCGCGTCGATCGTGTACTTTCGCCTCGTCGCACAAGCAGGGGCTCGGTTCACGTCGTTGCTGAACTACCTGGTGCCGGTGTGGGCAATCGGGCTCGGCGCGGCATTCCTCGACGAAAAACTGCGCTGGTCGTCATGGTTCGGCCTGATTCTGCTACTTGGTGGGTTGCTATTGATATCAAAGTCCGTGATGATCCCGAGCCAATCTGACAACGAGTAGCCGTAAGGGTTACATAAGACTAATAATTTTCGGATTCGACTTAATCGTATGCCCTCATCGATTCTCGGTATTTCTGCGTACTACCACGACAGCGCCGCGGCGTTGATGCGCGACGGAGAATTGATCGCGGCCGCGCAAGAGGAGCGATTCACGCGCAAGAAACATGACGCCGGGTTTCCGCGTCACGCTATCGAATACTGCCTTGCCGAGGCCGGTACCAGTCTCGATTCAATAGATTCGATCGTGTTCTACGACAAGCCGCTGGTGAAGTTCGAGCGCCTGCTCGAGACGTACCTGAGCTATGCGCCGAACGGTATTCGGTCGTTCATCGCGGCCATGCCAATCTGGCTCAAGGAAAAGCTCTATCTCAAGAGCACGCTAAAGAGAGAGTTCAGCGAGCTTGGCGACTGCAAGACCGACCAGCTGCCGCAGCTCATGTTCGCCGAGCATCATCAATCACACGCGGCGTCCGCATTTTTCTTCAGCCCGTTCGACAAAGCCGCCGTGCTGTGCCTCGACGGCGTTGGCGAATGGGCAACGACCTCGGCCTGGCTCGGCGACGGCAGCAAGCTCGACCCGCTGTGGGAAATCGACTTTCCGCACTCGCTCGGTCTGCTGTATTCAGCGTTCACCTACTTCACGGGATTCCGGGTGAATTCCGGCGAATACAAGCTGATGGGCCTCGCGCCGTACGGCGAGCCCAAGTACGTCGACCGGATCCTGGATAATCTGCTGGACCTCAAAGAGGACGGCACGTTTCGGCTCGACATGAGCTATTTCAACTATTGCACGGGTCTGACGATGACGAACGACAAGTTCGCCGATCTGTTCGACGGCCCGGCCCGCACGTCCGAAAGCGATATTTCCCAGCGCGAGATGGATCTCGCCGCGTCGATCCAGAAAGTTACTGAAGAGGTCGTCATGCGGCTGGCGAAAACGCTGCACCGCGAGACCGGCGTGAAGAACCTGTGCCTGGCGGGAGGCGTTGCGCTGAACTGTGTGTCGAACGGGAAGCTCGTTCGACACGGCCCGTTCGAAAATGTCTGGGTGCAACCGGCGGCGGGGGATGCCGGCGGCGCGGCGGGTGCCGCCGCGGTCGTCTGGTACGAGCGCGAGCAGGGTGAGCGCAAGGTCAACGGCAGCGATTTGATGCGCGGCTCGTATCTCGGACCTAAATTCGAACGTGACGAAATCAAGCGTCAGCTGGATGCGTACAACGCGGTGTACACCGAGATGGACGACGCCGAGATGATGCCGCACCTCGCCGAGGTGCTGGCGACCGAAAACGTCGTCGGCTGGTTCCAGGGGCGCATGGAGTTCGGCCCGCGCGCACTCGGCGGTCGCTCGATCATCGGCACGCCGAAAAGCGCGAAGATGCAGACGACGATGAACCTCAAGATCAAGTACCGCGAGTCGTTCCGGCCGTTCGCGCCGTCGGTGCTCGAGGAGCGGGTGTCGGAGTACTTCGTGCACGAGGGCGAGAGTCCTTACATGCTGATCGTCGCGCCGATTCGAGAAAATTTGCGCATCGAGTTGACCGATGAACAGAAACAGCTGTTTGGCATCGAGAAATTGAAATTGAAGCGCTCGGAGCTGCCGGCTATCACGCACGTCGACTATTCGGCTCGCGTGCAGACCGTCAGCACCGCAACCAATCCCCGCTATCACGCGCTGCTCAAGGCGTTCGAGGACCGCACCGGTTGTGCCGTGCTGGTCAATACGTCGTTCAACGTGCGCGGCGAGCCGATCGTTTGCACGCCCGAAGATGCGTACCGTTGTTTCATGCGGACCGAGATGGATTACCTGGTGATCGAGAACTTCATCCTCGAGAAGCCGCAGCAGCCGCACTGGGAGCGCGACGACTCGTGGAAAGACGAGTTCGAGCTGGATTGAGCGTCATGGATCAGCACGCGATACCGGAACTGGACAGAAAGGGGCTGCGTGAATTCGGCCTCGTGACGGGCGGCATCGTCGCCGGCCTCTTCGGATTATTCTTCCCGTGGGTGTTCGAGCGCAGCTGGCCGTTGTGGCCGTGGATCGTGTTTGCGGTGCTCGGCGGATGGGGGCTCATCGCGCCGATGAGCCTGCGACCGGTGTATCGGGGCTGGATGCGCTTCGGCTTGATGCTCAGCAAGGTGATGACGCCATTGATACTGGGTATCGTCTTCTTCCTGTTGATTACACCGGTTGCGTTCCTGATGAAAGTCTTCGGCAACGACCCGATGTCACGGGATTTCGACGGCTCGGACAGTTACCGCGTGCCGACGAAGAAAGCCAAGCCCGAGAACCTGGAGAAACCGTACTGATGATCGACTTTCTGAAAGACCTGTGGGGTTTCATGCGGGAGCGCAAGAAGTTCTGGCTGGCACCCATCATTATCGTCATGGTGTTGCTGGGCGCCTTGATCGTCGTCGCCCAGGGATCGGCGGTCGCACCGTTCATCTACACGCTGTTCTAGTACATCTGGCCGTCGGGAACGGGACCAAAGTACATTTCAAAGCCGGCGCCGATCCCGATATTCGCATCCCGGGTCTCGTCGATGAAGTACTTCGGCCAGGTGACGCCGCCGATGAATTCGATGAACAGCCACTCGCGCAGCACGCGCTGGCGATACCGAACCTCGAACCCGTAGTTGTTCAGCGTCTCTTCGGCTTTCGTCTCGCCGAGCACCAGCGCCCGGTAAGTCATCGCGCGGCGGTTCGACAGTGCGTGAAACAGGAACAGCGAGCTCTCCCACTCGAGCCCGTCGATTTCCTCCTGGGCGACGTTGCCGTAATTCGCCCAGCGCATCATCACGTGGTCGCTGAGCATCTGATCAAAGTCGATATGCAGCGTCGAGCCGAATTTCTCTTCGGAGCGCCAGTAAACGATTGGCCGCAGCCGCAGTAGCATCGATTCCGTGAGCGCATACTGCTTGCGGTAGCGCGCTTTTACGTACGGCTCCGGCGGCGCGCGGACCTTCGCGCCGACGCTGAACTTGAAGCCCGGCCGTGACTTGCTGCCGAAGCCGAGGCCGACGAGGAACGAATCGTCGATTCGATTGAAGTTGCCCGGGATAGAGTCGGCGCCGGTGGTCGTGCGTTCCTCGATCAATTCCGCTTCGTCGCCGCGGCCTATCATCAGGCTTGCCTTGTCCCGGACCGACGGCAGCGCGAAGCTCGCGCGGAAGCGCATGCTCGGGTCGAACTTGTCGCGCTCATCCCAGAATCCGCTGAGACCGACGCGCCCGTGCGTTTCACCGGTGCGGGTGTCATACCGGAAATCGCCGAAGAAGCCATCAAACCAGGCGGCGGACTTGCACGTCGCCTCGTAGACCCATTCCTGGGTGCCGTCGAGCCAGCCCTCCGTGTCCTCCTGTTCGCACGGGTCTTCGACGAATTCGTCGGCAGTCGGGCGCTTTTTCTTCGCCGTCATCGCGACCGCCGGCTCATCCGCTCCGAGCGGCGTCGGGGAGCCGTCCTGCTCCGCATCGGCCTTCGATCTGGAGGCGCAACCGGTGCTCAGCATCGCCGCGACGATGATGCCAATTAACGTGCTGCGGTGTATCAGAGCTGACATGGAGTGATTTTAGCCAAAAAAAAGCGCCGGCCAAGCCGGCGCTTTCTCACTTTTGGTCACTCGCGCGAGCCGAATCAGAAGCTGTAAGTCGCCTCAATACCCCAGCGGCTCAGCGAGCCCGGGTGCGTGAACGAGCCGCCGAACTCCGGCGCCGGAATGACTTCCTGCAGCCATTCCTCGTCGCCGACGTTGCGACCGAAGATCACCGCTGACCAATTTTCGCCGCCGACGCCGAGGCGCACGTTCGTCAACCAGTACACATCGCGCTGCGTGATCGTGTAGTCGCCCGGAATATTGAATGCCGCGGCGCCCGTTGGGCGCTCCTGCGCCTGCACCGCATGGAACCAGGTCTTGCCGACGCCGCTGACGTCCAGCGAGCCGATGACGTTGAGCTTCGCGGTGATCGGATACGACCAGCTACCGCCCGCGTTGAGTGTCCATTCCGGCGTGTACGGCGATTCGTTGCCGACCGTATCGGGCCGCACCGAGTTCGACTTGATTTCGCTGTCGATCAGGTTGCCGCCGGCGAACAGGTTGAGCCAGTCGGTCGGCGACCATGTGCCGCTCAGTTCGACGCCGATGATCTTCACGTCGTCGATGTTCTCGACGACGCGCAACAGGCCGAACGGGCCGACGAGGAATTCGAAGAATTGCATGTTGTCGACGTCGACACGGTAGACCGCCGCTTCCCAGCGCAGCGCGTCACCGATGGTCGACTTGAACCCGAGTTCGGCCGAGCCGGACGTTTCCTTCTCGTAGTCGTCCGTGATGCCGACCGGTGTGAACGCGCCGGACGTGATGCCGGGCACCGAGTTGATCCACTTATCGACCGTCGCCTCCGAGCCCTGGTTGTTGAAGCCGCCGCTCTTGAAGCCGACGCCGTAGCTCGCGAACACAGCCAGTGTCGGGAAGACGTCCCACTTCAGCGTCGCCTTTGGTTGCCATTCGTCGAATTCGGCGCTGCGCGGCGAGAACGTGCCGCTGGGGTTCACATCCGGGCACAGGCCCGGGTTGACCGGATCGGTGAATGCGCCGGACGTCGGCAGCCCGCAGGTGATGTACTGCGCCGTCGCGCCCTGCGCGACGGTCGGCACGAGGCTCTTCGCGTCACGCTCTTCGTTGTCGTAACGCAACGCGAAACCGGCCGTCAGTTCGTCTGCGATGTCGTAGTCGATCGAGCCGAACACGGCGTAGACGTCGGTGTCGAACTGATCCCAGATCAACTGCTCCGTCGCGTTGTTGACGCCCGGGGCGCCGCCGTTCGGAACGTAGAGTTGCGGGACGATGCCGTTGCCGGAGTCGACGCCGGTGTTGACGCCGACCTCACGGTCGATGTTCAGGAAGTACAAGCCGGCCGACCAGCGCAGACGTTGATCTCCCTTCGATGCCAGGCGGATTTCAAACGAGTAGTCCTTCTGGTTGCGCACCTGGAACTGCGTACCGTCGCAGGTCGTCGGCGTGTACGCGCCGTAGATTGATTGTGTCGGGTCAGGGCCTAGCGCCTGTGGCGGGTTCAATGGGAAACCCTGCAGCGCGCCGGTCGAGTTGATGCAATTGGGGTCGCTGAAAAAGAAACCGAATGCGCCGCTGGTGCCGTCGGCGCCGAGGTTGTTCTCGATATTGCTGTACAGGCCCCAGATCGTCATGTCACTCCAGCCGAGGTCGGTGGTCGAGCGGACCGAAAACTCGGTCGATTCCTGGTCATTCGTCGAGATCACGTTGGTGTTGAACCCAAACGGGTGATCATTGACATCTTCGTTGAATGCGGGTGCCGACAGAAACGCCGCCGCCCCCGGCAGATGGAATACCGAGTTGAACGTGATCGAACTCGCGTCGACCTCGCCGTAGCGGAACTTGCCGTCGAGCGTCCAGTTGTCCGAGACGTCCCAGACCAGTCGGCCGTCGATATTCCAGCTCTCGAATGTGTCGGTCACGCCGTCGGTCGACGCGATATTGCTGGAATCGGAACACGGCGCGGCCGTGCAACTGCGATTCTTGTAGAACCCGTCAGTCGTGCGATAGTCGAAACCGACGTTGTAGCCGAGTGAGTCGCCGATCGGCCCGGTTACGTTGCCGAGCAGGTTGTACGAATCGTCTTCCGCGATCGCGCCGCGCACGTTGAATCCGAATTCCTCACCGGGCATCTGGGTCGTGACGATGAATGCGCCCGCGGCCGCGTTGCGTCCGTAGATGGCACCCTGCGGACCCTTCAGCACTTCGATCTGCTGCAGGTTCGTGTATTCGCGATTCACCGCGGCCGGGTTCGTCATCAGGATGCCGTCGATGACGAGCGCGATCGAATTCTCGGCGTCGCGCGCGCCGTTAATGCCGCGGATATTGATCTGGGTATCGCCGACCTCGGCCGCGTTGACCAGGCTCACGCCCGGCACGAGGTTGACGAAGTCGTCGACGCGCTGAACGCCGAATGACTCGAGATCGTCCTGGGTGATGACGGCGATCGTCGCCGGCACGTCCTGCACTGCTTCTGTCCGGCCACGCGCGGTCGTGGTGACCAGTTCGTCCTTCGCGGCGGCGGCGGTCGTCGGCGCCAGCAGCGGCAGCGCTGCGGCGCTGGCGGCGAGGATCGCGATCGCGCCGCGGGCACGCAGAAGTCTTACAGATGAAATCGGCATCGGTGGTCTCCGGTCTCAAATAAGTCAAAAGCGGAACTTAAGACTCTATTCGGCCGCAGTCAATCTGTAGTAAATTCGCAACACACAGGTTCGGGCTCCGGGCGCATCGGTGGCCGCTTGGTGGTCGGTCGTGGCGTGGCGAGGCGCGGTGCCGAGGCGGCGGATTACATTGGCGCGCCTCTGTCTTGATTGATAATCAGCGCTAGTCGAGGAAGAAAACAATGCAGACAATTGTCGTCACCGGGAGCACGCGCGGCATAGGCCGTGGACTCGCAACCGAATTTCTGCGGCGGGGGCATCGTGTCGTCGTCACCGGCCGCAGTCACGCCAGCGTCGATCCCGCGGTCGCCGAGCTGAGCCAACTGGGCGAAGTGCTGGGCCAGCCATGCGACGTCGCGAATCTCGCTGCGTGTCAGGCGCTGTGGGATGCGGCAGTCGCCCGATTCGGGCGCGTCGACGTCTGGATCAACAACGCGGCGCTCGCGCCCGATCACGGCTTGTTCGCCGATCTCGAAGGGGCGCAGATCGGAGCGACGGTCGACGCGAATCTGACCGGTACGATGTACGGCACGCAGGTCGCGCTCCAGGGCATGCTGAAGCAGGGCGGCGGCAAGATCTATACGTTCGAGGGCTTCGGCAGCAACGGCATGACCAATCCGGGCCTCGCGGTCTATGGCGCGACGAAGTACGCGGTACGCTATTTCACCGAGGCGCTGGCGAAGGAGTATGCCGACTCGCCGGTCTTGATCGGCTCGCTGAGTCCGGGCATGGTGCCGACCGATCTGCTGATCTATTCGTCACGGAGCCAGGACGCGCAGCAGTGGGAGAAGTCGAAGCGGGTGATGAACATCCTCGGCGACAAGGTCGAAACCGTCACGCCGTGGCTCGTCGAGCAGGCGTTGACGAATGACAAGACCGGGGCGCGAATCGAGTGGTTGACGAAAGGCAAGGCGATGCGCAGGTTCCTGCTACCCGGATACAAGAACCGGCACATTGTCGAAGACTATGAGAAGGAATACGAGGCGAAGTCCTGAGTGAGCGCTGCTGACGACAACGATGCGGTCGATACGACCGGCAAGGATTTTATCCGCTCGATAGTGACCGAGGATCTGGCGAGCGGTAAGCACACAGAAATCGTTACGCGATTTCCGCCGGAGCCGAATGGTTACCTGCACGTCGGCCATGCGATGTCGATCTGCCTGAATTTCGGTGTCGCGGAGGAATTCGGCGGGCGCTGCAACCTGCGCTTTGATGACACGAATCCGCTTAAAGAAGAACAGCACTTCGTCGACTCGATCGAGGCGGACGTGCGCTGGCTCGGATTTGACTGGGCGGACCGGCTCTTTCACGCGTCGGATTACTTCGAAGATTTCTATCGCTGCGCGGTCCGGCTAATCGAGAGCGGCAAGGCCTACGTCGACGAGCTGAGCGCCGAGGAGATTCGCGAGTATCGGGGCACGCTGACGGAGCCGGGCAGGGACAGTCCATGGCGTGACAGGCCGCCGGAAGAGAGCCTCGACCTGCTCGCGCGCATGCGTGCAGGCGATTTCGCCGACGGCAAGCTCCTGCTGCGCGCGAAGATCGATATGGCGTCGCCGAATATGAATCTGCGCGACCCGGCGCTGTATCGGATTCGCAAGGCCGCGCATCAGCGCACCGGCGACGCGTGGAACATCTACCCGATGTACGACTTCGCGCACCCGGTATCCGACGCCCTCGAGGGCGTCACCCATTCGCTGTGCACGCTGGAGTTCGAAGACCACCGGCCGTTGTACGACTGGTGTGTCGATAATCTCGACCTGCCTGCGCGGCCGCGGCAGATCGAGTTCTCGCGTTTGAACGTCGCTTACACGATCACGAGCAAGCGCAAGCTGACGACGCTGATCGAAGAGGGCCACGTGACGGGTTGGGACGATCCGCGCATGCCGACGATCGCAGGGATGCGCCGCCGCGGCTATCCGCCGGCTGCGCTGCGGGCATTCGTGCGCCGCGCCGGCGTGACGAAAAAAGACAAGTTGATCGAGATGGGCGCGCTGGAGAACTGCGTGCGCGAAGACCTGAATGAGACTGCGCCGCGCCGTATGGCCGTGCTGAACCCGCTCAAGGTCGTGCTCGTGAACTATCCCGCGGGCGAGACGGAGCAGATGA
>JBPCXI010000041.1:0-32259 GCA_051008895.1 Gammaproteobacteria bacterium
GAGGAGGTCCGGGAAGATCTGCTGATCCTGGAAAAAAACTGGCAGTTTCTCCGGCTGTACGACTGCAGCGCGCACGCGCGCGTCGTACTCAATGTCATTCACCGGGAGGGCCTGGAGTTCAAGGTCATGCTCGGGCTGAACATGGCTGCCGAGATGAGCAACCCGCACTGTCCGTGGGGCGCCGACTTCAGCGAGCGGACCCTGGAGGCGAATATTCGACGCAACCAGATCGAGGTGAACCGCGCGATCGGCTTGTCGGAACGCTACCCCGACATCGTATTCGCCGTTTCCGTCGGGAACGAAGCCAGCGTCGAATGGACGGATCATATGGTGTCCGTGGACAGCCTGATCGCGCATACGCGCAGGATCAAGGCGGCAATTGTCCAGCCGGTGACGTTCTGCGAGAACTACGTGCCCTGGACCTACAAGCTGGAGCCGCTGGCGGCCGAACTGGATTTTATCTCGGTGCACACGTATCCCGTATGGGAATACCGCACAATGGAAGACGCGCTCGAATACACCAAGCAGAACTATCATTCGGTCGTGAATCATTACCCGGACAAGCCGGTCGTCGTCACCGAGGCCGGCTGGACCACGGCATCGAACGGGCGCGGCATCGAACCCTGGAACGCCACCGAAGAACTGCAGGCCAGGTACTACGAACAACTCATCGAGTGGACCACAAGTGAAAATATTCTGACTTTTGTGTTCGAAGCGTTCGACGAGCCGTGGAAAGGCTCCCCCGACCCGCTCGAACCGGAAAAGCACTGGGGGCTTTTTAATCTCGACCGCACGCCCAAGCTCGTGATGCAGGCTCTGTATCCCGAGCGGGCACTGACGCTACCGGCAGAAGGCGAGGCAGCCAACGCGGAACCGTGAAATCCGGCGGCGCCAATTCCGCCGGGATTTTTATTGTACTTTCCCGCTGAAAACTCTAGTGTCAACGAGAATGAAGCCGATCCGCAAAGCCACAATCGACGATGTCGCCGAACTTGCCGGCGTATCGATAAAAACGGTGTCCCGGGTGACCAACCGTGAGCCGAACGTGCGCCAGGCAACGCGAGAAAAAGTCCAGGAAGCGATCAGCAGTCTCAACTACCACCCGAGTATGTCGGCGCGAAGCCTCGCCAGCCATCGCTCACACATCATTGTGCTCGTTTACGATGATCCGAGTGTTTATGAGAACCCGAGCTCGGGCTATATCGTCAGACTGCAGCAAGGCGCGCTCAGCGCCTGCAGAACCGCGAACCATGAACTGCTCATTCACCCCTGCAATTTCCGCAAGCGTGATGTCGGCGACGAGTTGAGGGCGCTGATAGAAGGTGCACGGCCGGACGGCATCGTGCTCGCAGCGCCGTTATCGAATATGTCTGCAATCGTCCGCGCGATCGAAGCGACGGAGACCCCATTAGTGCGCCTGTCGCCGGGCAATGACGTCGGCAAGCAATTCTCTGTCGCCACCAACGACAGGGAGATCTGTGGGGAAATGACGAGTTATCTCGCGTCGCTCGGCCACGAGAAAATCGCTTTCATCAGCGGCGACCCGAACCATAGCGCCGTTGCCAATCGTCTGCTCGGCTACCGGGACGGGTTGGAACAAAGCGGCCTGACGTACGCCGAAAGCCTGGTCGTCGCCGGCGACAATTCAATCGGCTCCGGCGAAGCGGGGGCGACCAAGCTATTGTCGCGCAAGCATCCGCCGACGGCTGTTTTTGCCGCCAACGACGATATGGCCGCCGGCGTCCTGCGTGTCGCGCAAAGAATGGGTATCGATGTGCCGGGTCAGCTCTCGGTCGCCGGCTGCGATGACAACTCGCTCGCGAGCCAGATCCATCCCACGCTGACGACGATCAGGCAGCCGCTCTCGACGATGGCCGAACGCGCGGCGCTCGCATTGATCGACGCTACGGGCGACAACCCGCCGCGACAGGGTGCCGAGACCGTGCCCGCTACGCTGAAGATCCGCGAGTCGACCGGCCCTGCTCCCGGGTAGCGTACGCACCGTCAGCGCGTAAAGCGGATGCTGTCCAGATAGACGGTGACCGGCGATTTGCGTCCGGTGATCGTCACCACCAATCCCGTCTTGATGCTCGACAGGTCAATTTTTTTCAGCGGCACCCGATAGCGCTGCCACTCCGAGGTCAGCTCAACGCTTTCGGTGCTAGAGATACCCGAATCGGGATGCACCCTGTCCGCGCCGAGCAGGCCGACACCGAGCTTGATGCGCTCGCCGCCGTACTCGCCGCGCGCCCACAGCTCGAGGTATTTCGCGCCGCTCAGGTCGTAACCGCCGTCCTGATCGCCCCAGTTGTTCGGCGGATGCTGCCAGGCGACGCCCACCCAGCCGAACTCGCCTGCATAGCGCATCTTGATGCTCGCCTTGCCCTCATGCGGGTTATCAGCGTGATCGCCGTCGAGCGTCAGCATATCGATCGAACCCATCCATCCGGACGGCGCCCATGGCATGCCTTCGAAGTTGTCGGCGTAGACATAGAATGGCATCGGCGTGCGCACCTCACCGTTGACGAATAACGGCAAGTTCGCCGTCGCCGCATTGCCCGCCTCGTCATGCGCATACACAAAGATTCGATACGCGCCCGGGTCCGCGGGCATGCGCAACAACGCGCCATCCGCCCGAGACTCTAGGACCGCACCCTCGACGTCGGGCAGCATCGGCCGGAAATCTCCGCCTGCAGCGTAGTCGCCGGAGTCGCGCCGCAGTGCCCAGCGAACGCTTAGCGCGGTGTCCTCGGGATCGACAACGATCGCACGCACTCGCACCTCGTCGCCCGGATCCACCCGGTGCTCGCCGTCGAGAATTAACGGCTGCACGGTGGGCGCAAGGTCCGCGGGCGGCTCGCCGGACCACATCTCGGTCATGACATCGACCGCTCCGAGCCGCGAGCCGTCGGGCAGAAACATGCCGAACCAGGTTGCGGTGGCTTCCATCTTGTAGCCCCAGTTAAAGACGTACGAACCCAGCGCGAGGCCCGGGGCGCCGAGTACGGCCTGTTCGTAGCTGCGCCGATAAAACGCCGCCTTCTCGGTACTGGTCGGTTCGACCGGCGCGCCCCATTCGTTTTCCGGAATCTCCCAGGTCCCGGGAGGCCCGAATTCGGTGAGCACGTAGGGCTTGGCCCCCCCTCCGGCGCGATAACGCTCGGCCACCGACATCGCGCCGCCGTACGAATTGATGCCGTGAATATCAATCGCCGGGCTGCGTTCATTCACACCGTCGATGCGCCCGCCGCCGACGTCTGCGGTCACGGTCATCGTCGGGTGGGCCGGGTCGAGCTCCTTGACCATCGCGGCGACGTCGTTGACCGCGGCCCAGATCGCCGGATCGTCGCCGTCCTCGTAACCTTCCATCTCGTTGCCGATGCCCCACAGGAGCACCGCCGGGTGGTCCTTGTAGCGAAGCACGGTCTCGCGGGCGCGGTCGAGCTGCTCACGCACCTGCTCGTCGTCGTTGTAATCGAAGCCGTGGCGTTCATGGCCCAACCAGATGCCGACCGTCACGCTCAGGCCCAGCGCATGCGCCTCGTCGAGCAACGCGTCGATGTCGTCGGCGCCCCAGGTACGTACAGAATTTGCGCCCGCGGCTGCAAGTTGTTGCAGCGAGCCGGATCCGCCGGCGCCCCGAATGAAATACGGCTCGCCGTCACGCAGCAGTTGCCAGCCCTGATTTGTCTGGCGCAACTCGACCGGGATCGCGTCTGCTCGCGATACCGAAGGCATCAGCAGCAAACCGGCCGACACCAGCAGCAGGGCGCGCAGTACGTTATGAGTCGCGATGACCAAGAGACGCTTGTGCGGGATCAACCATTAACGATCCGCGAACGCCCGACCTCAGAATATGGTGACAGATACGGCGCAAAAACGCGCAGCGCCGGTTCCCGTGCAGCTATATGTGTAGCCCCAATCGAGGATTACTTCCTGTGCCTCCAGCTCGATCAGGCCCGCATCCCTGTTGACTGCGTCCGGATCGTCCGGGATCAGCGGCTCGTAACCGCCGGGATAAAAGGGAGTGGTGAAATCAGCCGCGCGCACGAGCAGTTCGAGCGTCAGCTCGTTCAGCGTGACGCCAAAGAGTGTGTCTTCTCGCTCGAACGGAAAGAACTCGCCGCAGCATGAAAAAACGGTGACCGAACCGAAGAAATTGTCCCAGACCGACCGATAGGCTTTCAATGCCTGCTCCCGGACGATCGGATCGCCGGCCGCGGTGAATAACTCATGTAGAGCCAACGCCGTGTACCACTGATTCTCGCCGGACGGGCGCCGGGCCAGCGCGGTCGCCCAGAAATAAAACCGCGCCTTAGCGCCGGTGGGCCCCTCAGGAATCTGGTTGAACAACAGGAATTTGCGCGGCGACTCCGGATCGTCCTCGTCGAATTCCCCGGTCGCGGTCTTGAGAAACGGGTTTTCCGGGTCGTCCAGCACGCAGATGTCGGGAGAGATGCCCACGTCCGCGCAGTTCAGGTTGAGCAGGGTATCCGTGGGCAGCGGGATATTGCCGGTTAACGTTACCGTTCCATCGTCTTCAACTTCCACCGTTCCCACTACCCGCCCGTCGCCGCTACTCGGTGAGCTGCAGCCGGTCAGGGCCAGGATGGTCAGCACGAACAACGCGGTGGGCAGCGTTCTTTGCATCGACAAGTTTCGAATAGATAGTTTTTTCATGACACTAATTTCTGGCCCCAGGAGGATTCGTCCCTCCGAAGTTGAATATGTAATAGAAAACGACCTGATACCGATATTCGCCCTCTTCCATCAAAATTTCTTCACCCCCCGAGTTCTCATCGTTGGACCTGTAAAGGCCGCGGATACCGATTTTCGACGAGTACTTTTCGCTTAACTTCGAATCGAGCAGTATCGAGTAGTCCAGTTTGTACTGCTCGGGAAAAGTAATATTGAATTGCCGCTGGAAGTCGTACGCGCCCCACGCATCCTTCTTGAAGTATCCTTCGAGGATGTGTCGGCCACCAAATATCGCCTTGGCCTTGATCTCCCAGAACTTGCGCGTGCCACCCTCGGGGTCACCGGTGGACTGCAGAAATGCGTAGCGCAGGTTGGTAATCAATCGCGCGCTGGTGTTCGGGTTGTAGACGATCCGGCTGGTGAGCTCCCAGGTGTCTTCGGGCGGGAGCCCCACGCCAAACGCCGGGTTGGTTCCCGTCGGCTCGAAAAAGAACTGATACGAGTCGGTAAACGTCGGGAACTCCGTGTAATTGCCCCCGACGTTGAATGCGAGTTTCGCGTCCTCGCGCATGTCGTTGTCCCACTGATAAAAACCCGTCGCGCCCGTGGGATCGTAGGTCAGGAAAAGCTCATAGGCTTTCGCCTCCCTGTTATCCAACACGGCGAACGGATCATCGTCGCGGTTGCGGGGCCCGGCGCCGGGAAAGAGGATCGAATCGTCAATCTCCGGCGGCAGCGACGGATTGGCATCGACGAGATTCTCGCGCCACAGGTAGCGCGGGAAAACCCACCAGTTGCCGAACGGCATCAACACGCCGGCTTCATACTCTCTCTTGTTCCCCAGGCCGTCACCGTAGGGGAGCCGTGTGTCGAATTCCCTGAGGACCGAGCCGCCCTCGGCGACGAGGCCCGCATGATGGGTGGCCGCATAGGCCAGCGTGCCGAATAACGGGAAGTTGAGCTTGGCTCTGAAGCCCAGCGTGTCCTCCCAGTCGATTTCGTCGACGATAATATTGCCGTTCTCTACGCGCGAATATATTTCACCGCGCCGGTCGTTGGCGGCGAATATGCCGCCCAGCTCGAGACTGATTTTGTCGGTGAATTCGGTATTCGTATAAAAAGTCAGCTGGTTCGTTTCTCTGATCGTCGCCTGCGTGGCGGACGCGCCCGTGCCTTGCCGGTCGATATCTTCTGCCCCCATCACAGCGTATTCGGTCTTACCAAGGAGGGAATCGCCCAGGAACGGGAGCAACTTGCCGAGCTCCGACTGGTACTTGAGCACGATCTTCGGGTTGGCGCCCCAGTAGACTTCCGGGCCACCGACTATCTTGAGACCGTCGAGCGCGCCTTTGCCGGCAAACTCCACACCGTTGGGTGCTTTCGCGTTCCAGATGTCCTGCCCTTCGATATCCGTGGCTTCCCTGATCAGGCCGAAGAAGTCGCCCTCGTACTTCCAGTGATACCGTGGCGTGTGATAAAACGCTTCGATGTCGGCGATCTTGCCGCGATAGGTCGCGTTGAAATCGTAGATCTCTATTCGCTCGCGATCTTCCAGTTCCCGCGAAAATTCGACTTCTTCGTCAGAACCCTCCAGGACCTCCCGGGTCACCACCTCGAGCGGCAGGCCGCGGTCGCCGTAGGTAAATTCCATGGGCCGAAGGTTGGCGACGTTGCCGAGAATGTTCAACGTGAATTGCCCGTCGATGTCTTTCGTCGGCGCAAAGCCAAAGTCGAGGAAAACCATTTGGCCATCGGTGAACTCATCCCCGGCGTCGCCGAGCTCATCGATATCCTTCTCTGTGCCCTTCACGGCGCCCTCGACTTTGAAGCTGCCGCCGGTGAAACCCAGGATCTTGCGCTTATCTTCGCTGTCAGCCTTGAGCTTGCGGACGTCGCTTTTCAGGGCGAAGAATTCCATGTCCATGTCATCGAAGGCCTGGTCGATCGCGACCGTCTTGTAGGTATAAGGGTCGATAGACCAGACTGCCGACAACACGTCGTAGGCCATCCTCGGGACGGCCGTATACACGCCGTCGGAATTCGTCGTGCCGAGCGCGGCGATACCCCACCACTCCTCGTTCATGTTGTTCTGACCTTCGACGAAATCGTGAGGATAGCCGCCGTTGGCCCATGACGCGTTGGTGTCGTGAATGTCCAGGTTCTCTTCCTGCAGGTACTTCCACCACTCGTCCCGCCACTCGAACTGAAAGCCGCCGACCGCGTTGCCTTCCTCGCCGTTGCCCCAGGACTTTTGGTACATCTCCTGCCACTGGTCTTTTATGATCAGGGCCTGGTTTATTTGGTCTTCCTGACCGGTTCTCGCGTTGTAGGCGTCGCTGCCGAATTCGAAGAACACCACCGGCATATCGAGTTTCTGTTTCACCTCCTGCCACAGGCTGGTGAAGCCCTTGCCCCGGTAAGCATTGACGCCGAGCAGGTCCATACCAGGCAGGTATTCGGCGATTAGATCGATGTACTGCAGGTCGCCGTTAACGATTGTGAACGGATGGTTCGGTGCGATTTTCTGGCCCGCTTCTATGATCTCGGCGAAGAGGCTGTACAGGAACCTCGCCTTCGCCTCGTATTGTTCGCCGACCGGGAGATCTTCGATCTCGAAGCTACTCCAGGACAAGCCGTAATTGCTCTCATTACCCAGTGCGAACATCAGCACGCCGGGCACATTCTTGTACCTTTCGATGAGTGCGAGCGTTTCCGCCTTCAGTAACTCGCGCGTACGCGGGTCCGAATAATCGGTGAACTCGATCCACTGACCATCGACGGTCGTGCCGTAGCGGCCAACGAGCGGATTGATGGCTACCATGATGCCGTATTCGCGATAAACGTAAGTCACCCATTTCGGCGGCATGAAATTGAAACTGCGAATCGCATTGACGTTTGCCGCCTGCAATAATCCGAACTCGTAATCCAGTACCTTCCTGACGAAGTCGTCGGGCTTCCCCCACAAATCGTAGGTGTAATTCTCATCCCTGGGCGTGTAGCCCCAGACGACACCCTTGACGTAGAAGTCATCGCCGTTGACCTGCAGCCGCCAGCCGTTGTCGTCCCTGACTGTCGTGACGACGTCTGGGCCGTGCGATTCAGCAAACGCCTGGCCGACGAGCGCAGCGCTAGCGATCAGGACGCTGCAGGCGGTTTGCATACCCCTGAACAAAGATATCCCCGACATAGTGTTTATTCTCGTTCTTGTTGGATCAAAAACAGGGCCCCGAAATTCCACCGGTTCTGAGGCTACGGCGACGCAGGACACGCCCCCGGCTTCTTCGTCACCTCGAGGTTGTCGTAAAAGACGGCGGTCGCGTCGTTCTGGGTTGCGATTACGTTGAAGCCGAACTGCAGTATCTGACCTTCCAGCGCGGGATCGGACAGGTCGAGGTTCATCGAGTACCTGGCCCAATCACTGGTGCCGATGACCGTCATGTCGACACGAATATCGTTCGTCGTGTCGAAATTGCTGTCGGGATCAAGCGTCTTGAGGAAGGCGCTGGCCGACGTCGGTGCTTGCAGGAAATTGCCGCCGTTGTTGACCGTCGCATCGGCAATACCGCCGGCAGGATTCGACCGGGCATCGAAACTGAAGGTCCAGCAGAAGTTGAGGTCGCCCGCCCCGATCCGATTACCAAAATCGAACGGTTCCCGGAATATGCTCGTGTTGACGGTGCAGGTCGAAGGTCCGCAACTGCCGCTGGTGAGCTGATCGCCGTTGTTGTAATCGCTGAAGACGCTCAGGTACTGCAGCCCCTGGGCAGGACCCCCATCTCCGGTCGCGATCGCAGCGAAACCGGGCGGGATCCCGGGCGCTGCCGCGTTGGGCGTATCGCCGAAGTATGTATATAGAGGCGTGTCGATACCGACCAGCGCCGGATCATTCACATTCGGGCCCCAGACGTCGGCGAAATACGACGAGATGCCGGCACCGGCGGGTTGTTCTCCCGACACGGCGATCGGATCGTCGATCGTCACCCCCTCGAAGTCCTCGGAATACACGATGGTCGGAGGGGCCCCGGCGCTCCGCGGCGTCGCCTCGCAGCCGTTGGTGTCACGGCACGCGACCTTGACCGAGATGTCGTCGAGGTCGAAGTTCACGTTGCCGCCGACGGCGTTGAATTCGAAGGCGAAGATGTCGGCGACATCGAGGGTCCCGCTGGAGTCGGCGACCAGATCCGCAAGCTTGACCGAGTAGTTGCGCCACTGGCCTAGAATCTGCGACGCGTCGTCAACAATCGTGACCTGCCCGGCGTTGAGATCGCGGTCGTCCGATTGCACGAACAGCTGCACGCCTGCGGTAGCCGTATTGACGCGCATCCTGAACAGCAGCTCGCCGGCCGCCTCGCCACCCGACAGGTCGAAGTAGCGCAACGATGCGCCTGGCGTCGGATCGAAGCCGCCCGGGTCGATGACGACGGCGGCTCTGCCGACTACGGCCTGGATATCCGCATTCCAGACGGTATTGGCGCCATCCACAGCGTTGGGGTTGGAAACGACCGTATTGCTCGTGTCGAAGGGTAGCGCAGCGGTGTTAAGCAGGACCGAAGTCGTCGCGCCGCCCGGCTCCTCGAAATCGAGCGTGGCCAGCCCGTCCGCGAAGAGCGACAGCGCCTCGGTGTACGGCGCGGAAGCCCCGGGCGCCGGCGGCACACCGGTGCCGGTGCTGCAGCCCGTGCCGAACGCAGGATTCACCGGGTTGACGCACTCGTAGACGCGCACCGCATCGATCTCGAGCGTATCTGCAGCGAACACCGAATTGTCGTCGACGGCAAGACCGATCGCGACGTAGAATTCCTGGTCGAACGGCGCCGCGTCCGTGCCCAGCGTGTACACACCGTCGGCATCCTCGAAGTATGCGTACCAGTTGTCCTGGGTCTGCGTGGCCACGTGCACGCCGTTGACGAACCAGCGGATCTCGCCGCCCTCCCATTCGATCGCGTATTCGATCAGATCGAGCGTCGGCACCCCGGGTGCGGTCGTGGTCACAGTCGTGGCGGTGTCCTCCGGCGCCGGCAGGCCATAGCGCAGCGTGTGCTCCAGCGCGCTGTTGCCCGGGCCGAGATTCGGCGCGTCGACGAGATCGATCTCACCGGACTGCGGCCATGGGCCATAGACCGGCTGCGTCTCGCCCTGCGGTATCGCCGGCAGCAAGCGCAGCGACGGCAGGGTGAAATCCGCGCCCGGCATCCGGGCGTCGATCTCGACGCGGCCGAACTTGAGCGCCCGCTTGTCCGCGCTGTCGATGACGCCGGACGTGTAGGGGGCGCCGGCGAGTGCGTTGATCGTCAGCAGGCCATTGGCGACCGTCACGCGCTCGGTCTGATATGTCTGCGCGCCGTCGCACGGATCCGGGCAGTCCGCATCGGTGCGCGCGGTCCAGTTGCCGGCGTCGAGACCCGCGACCTCGAAGTCATCCGACCAGACGAGCCCCCACGCAGAATCGACGACGCGCGTCTCCGATGCGCCGATGTTGCCGTTGCCGCCCGAATCCGTGGCGACATCGTCGGCCACGGCGACGGTGAGATCACCGGCTCCGTCCGGAGTGACGTCCGCGGTATACGTGGCGGGGTCGACGACGACGAATGCGCTAAGCGTACCGTTGGTGACCTGGATATCGCCGACTTCAAAGCCGCTGACGTCCTCGTCGAACTGGAAGGTCACCGCAATTGGATCGAGGAAATCTATGGTTGCCGGCAGACCATCGATAGAGAGCGTAGGCGCGCTCGCGTCGAAGACTACCGCGGACCCGTCGGTCGTGACGGTGGACTCGTACCCCGGTGTCCCGTCGTCGATAGCCTGGAAGTTGTTGATCGAGAATGCCACCGGGCCGTCGGGGTCGGTGACGAGCGCGGTCCGCGTCGCCTGCCAGCTCTGACCAGAGCCCGTCACGTTCGCCGGCGCACCGGCGATCGTTACCGTCGGCTGCGTGATGGCTTCGGGGGCACCAATCAAAATTGTCACCACGTCGCCCGTCGTCGCGAAGGCCGGGTTGGCATTGTTGGACCTGATACTAATAAACGTCAGCACTGGCGCGTTCGAATCCAGCGCACTCGTCACGGAGACATTGGCCGCCGCCATGTTCGGATTGCCGGCAACGTCGGCCGCGGCGCCCGCGGCGACCCCGATGATCAGGTTGCCGAGGCCGGTGGGGACCACGTCGGCGGTGTAACTGGCGCCGCTGCCAGCGAGGTTCCGGGCAGAGCCGTTGGTAACCGGGATGCCAGCCACGTCGAAACCGGTGACCGGCTCGCTGAATGTGAAGGTCAATGGTATCGGCGCGAGGTTCATGAACATCGCCGGCGCGCCCCCCACCGTAACGGTGGGCGCGGTGGTATTTACCGTGACACTGCTCGCGTCCGTCGTCATGGACACCGGCACGCCCGCGTTACCCGCGGCGTCGGCGTACGCGATCGAGAACGCGATAACGCCGTCCTCGCCGGCCGTCACCGCGCGGCTCGCCTGCCAGTTTGCGCCGGATCCGGTGGGAACTGCAGCCACACCGCCGATCGTCACCGTGGGCGCCACGATCGCCTCATTCGCGGCCAGCGTGACGGTCACGATGTCGCCCGTCGTGGCGAGGCCCGGATCGACATTGTCCGAGGCGATCGTCACTATATTTAGAGCGGGCGCGGTCACATCCGCGGTAACGCTGCTCAAGTCGGTCGTCGTCGACACCGGCACGCCCGCGTTGCCCGCGGCGTCCACATACTCGATTGAGAATTCGATGACACCTTCAGTGTCGGCGGCCGTCAGTGCACGGCTCGCCTGCCAGTTGGCGCCGGATCCGGCGACGGTCGTGGCGGCGATGCCGCCGATCGTTACCGTGGGCGCCACGATGGGCTCATTTGCTGTCAGCGAAACGGTGACGGTATCGCCGGTCTTCGCGAAGGCCGGATCGGCATTGCTCGACGCGATGGTCACGTCCGTCAGCTCCGGCGGCGAGATGTCATCGACCTGCTGATAGACGCGCACGTAATCGACCAGCATCGTCTGCGGAAACGTCTCGTCGCCCTGCGGCGGCTCACCGCCGCTGCCGAGCGTGCCACCCATCGCGACGTTGAGGATCAGGAAGAACTCTCGGCGGAATTCTTCCATCGTGGCCGGATCGATCTCCAGCTCGAAATACTGGATGCCATTGATGGACACGGTGACCCTGTCTGCAGTCCAGTCCGCTTCCCAGATCTGGAAGTCATCGCCGAGCGAACCGCCGGTGTCGAGTCTAGCGGTGTCGAAAATGCGTCCACCTTCACCGAAACACGACGCTGACGGGTTCGGCACAATCCGCTCGTCGCACCAATGCATGGCGCTGGTCGTGGTTCTCTCGGCCGTGGCGCTGTCAGCGGGGCTGTTGTAGGTGTTGTTGAACACCTCGACGAAATCGATTTCGCCGGACCTGGGCCAGCCGACATCGGGGAAATTCGCGCCGAGGCTCCAGAATGCGGGCCACGTGCCCTGCCCGACCGGCATCTTGATGCGCGCGACGACTTTGCCGTACCTGAATTCGAAGTTGTCGAGCGTCGTAATTCTGGCAGAGGTGATCGTGCCGTCCCGCACTCCGCAGGGTTCCACGGGGCACAGCGCCGTGATGACCAGGTTGCCGTCCTCGATTCGGATGTTTTCAGAGGAATCCGTGTAGAGCTGCCACTCGTCGTTGCCCCAGCCGAAACCGTTCGGGCCATAACCCAGGTCGTAATTCCAGATTTCCGGGTTCGGGGCGTTGCCGGTATTGAATTCGTCTGCGAAGACCAACTGGAAGTCGGCCGAGCCCTCGCCGACCGGCGGGTAGCCCGGGAACGGGAAATCGAAGGTGTCCGTGCCGCCGAGCGCGGCGTAGGTCGTGTAGAAGTGATCGAGGGCCTCCGCGTCGGTGACCACCCGGTTGCCGGGGGCAATCGCGGCGACGACTGCGGCGACCTCCGTGGCGAAATCGGGCGAATCGAAATCGAGCGTCTGCCCGACCGCAGCCGCCCGGGTCGCTTCGCTGATCGTGATCCCGTTGGTCGGGTCCTGGTCTTCATCGATGCTCTGAATAAAGACCAGCTGATTGGTCGCCGCCCGATCGGTCGGCGCAAAGCTGTTGGTCAGCTCGACGGCGGTCACGTAAAGGCGATCGCCCTTGAAAGGAATTCCCGGCACCGTGCCGAGCACGATATCCCCGATCGAAAACGTTACCGTCTCGACAAACACGCCCGCCTCTGGCTGCGTGTAATCGAACTCGCCCGAGCCGTTCGTCAGGCCGCTGCGCCCGCCCGAGGTCTTCCACTCCGCACCCGACACCGGCGAATCCACGAGCACGCCGGTCAGCGATGGTTGGGGCGTTCCGGGAATCTGTTGCGCCCCCCTGCCGTTGCCGCAGCCGGCTAACAAGGCGAGCGTTATGAGTAGCGTGCCAATGCGCATGATGCGCACCGCGGAGTCGAACTGCATGAATCAGACCTGTAGTAAGTTATTTGTTATTCGAGATTTTCTTACGCTCGGTTCAGGATTTCCTATCCCTGCAAACCGAGTTCTTGTCCGTATACAGCAGCCTACCATCCCACGGGCCATACCCCGGATACGACGAATGTGTAACAAACAATGACAGCGTTGTCAATTTGCTCCGCTAGCAGCGTAAATCATGAGTGCGAACGTGCGGGAACGCTGCGTCGACGTCGAACTCGTTCCGACACTAATCAGGTACCGGGCGGTACCAATAACCATATTGCAATCAGATACTTAACCCGCGGATACTGCGGGTCAAATTCTGTCGAACCGCCGCCGCCACGCGGCATCACGGCCACGCCCCGTCTAAATAGCATGAGCGCGATGCGCACCAGCAATCGTTATGTTTACGATCCATCGATCGGCACGCGCCGATCGGCGTGCAGCAAGTATGTCGCCGGCTGCTCTGAACCGATAAAAGCTAACGGGAACGAGAAAAACTCTGCAGGATCCACTCACGCAATTTGCGCACGCTATCGTCCTCGGCCGCGTCCTCTTTCCATACCAGGTAGTAATTGGCATCGGTCACGAGCTGTTGCTTGAACAGACGCACGATGCTGCCGTGCTCGAACCACAAATCCGCGAGTGGCACGGGTACCAACGCCGCGCCGACACCGCGCTCCGCCGCACGCATCACGGCAATCATCGAATCGAGGCGGGTAACCTTCGCATCCTCCGGAAGTTGAACTCCCGAGACGCTCGCCCATTGCGTCCAGGCTTTCGGACGAGCTTCATGCACGATGAGCGGAAAGTCGCTGATGACAGACTTTTTCCTTACCACCATCTTCTGCTTGAAATCCGGCGAGCCGGCCGGCGCCAGACGGAGTGGAAAAAGCAGGCTCGAAGGCATGTCCGTCGGCGGAGAGCGGAACAGCCGAATCGACAGGTCGGAATCCGACGGATGCTTCTCCGCTGTCTCGTCACTGGTGCCGACCTGGATATCGATGTCGGGGTGCTGCTCCGTGAACTCGCTCAGGCGCGGCACAAACAATTCGCTGGCGAAGAACGGCTGCACCGAAATACGCAGCGCACGCGTTCGGCCGCCCTTTTTGTAACTGGCGGCAACGCTATGGAGCTGATCGATGAGCGGACTGACGTCTTCGTAAAGCGATCGTCCGATATCGGTCAGAGTCAGCTCGCGACTTTTTCGATCGAAGAGCCGTTGACCTAATTCCTGCTCGAGACTCTTGATCTGATGGCTGACGGCCGAAGGCGTGATGAAAAGCTCCTGGCTGGCCGCGCGAAAGCTCTCATACCGCGCGGCGACGCAAAACATTCGTAATCCGCGCAGGGAGATCTTGGGCGCAATACTCGTCGGCATTTATTCGCCGTCCACTGCTTCCGTCACAGGTCGCATCACGGCTTTCGGCGTCCTGTCGACATTGAACAGGCCCCAGTGCTTCTCAGCCCCTAGCGGACTGTTCGGATCACCTTTCCAGGGCTCGTCGAATGCCTCGAAGAAGAACACCGTCGTATTGTTCTCCGCGGCCCATTCATGCACCTCACGAAAATGCCGGGCCTGGCTGGCCTCGCTGGCACGGTCGCCGAATTCTATGGCGATCGTCGCCCAGCCCGCTTCCAGCACCGCGATCGGTTTGTCGGGCAGAGCCGCGCGCACGCCTGCGATGTTCTCGATGGAATAAGCCAGCGCCTCGTCGATCGACTTTTCCTCCCATTGCGGATAGGTGTGCACGCCGATGAAGTCGACCTCGGCCGCGAGCTCCGCGCCATCGCGAATCCACCACACATAGTTGTCGGCAACCGTCACCGGCTGGCCGATCTCCGCCTTGACGCGGCGCACGTACGCTATCACCTGCTCCACGGGCACCATGTGGTCGTTCCAGTCGACCAGCGCTTCGTTACCCACATTGACGGCGACGACGATGTCGTCGAATTGCTTTGCGAGGTCGATACCGCGCTGCAATTCCGCGGCATTTCTCTGTGCATTGGCCGCCAGCTGCGCATCCGGTATCGGCTCGTCGAGCCACGGACACCCTTCGTGGTTGCTGAATTCGGCATCCAGCCACATGCCCAGCATCACTTTGATCGGCAGATCGTGTTGCCGAATGAGCTCGAGTGTCGTCGCCGAATTCTCGCCCGAGTCGTACATACGGATCAGGCGAAAGTCATGCGCAACCAGGATCTTCAGGTCCTCGAGGATTTCGGCGGCGCTCGGATTGACGGCGCCATCGCCGCGATCCGGATACTGACCTTCCCGGAATCCGGAATAAGCGACGGCCATGATCTCTCCGGCCACCAAATCAGTCGGCAACTGCGGCGCAGATGCCGCGCCAACCGGCGAGCAAATCCCGCTCGACGCGGGGAAACACCCGACCAATGCCATGACGATTACAACGAGTGTTGTGTTTGTTTTCATATCAGTTCCTCACCAGCATTCGTTCGAGCTCCTCGAGCGAGCGACCTTTGGTCTCCGGCACCACGCGCAACACGAATACGAGGCCCAGTGCGGCGAACAGACCATAAATCAGGAAGGTTACAGAATTACCGAGATTCTCAAGTTCCCATGGAAATATCAGTTGCACGGCGAAGCTGACCGCGGAATTGACGAGGCCCGCGAGGGATATCGCCAATCCACGCAGCCGATTCGGAAACAACTCGGAGAAAAGGACCCACATAACGGGGCCCAGAGATATGGCAAAGCTGGCGACGAAGCCGAGGATACCGAGCAGGATGAACAGAGGGTTCACATCGATCGCAGCGCTGATTAGCTGCGACTCGTTCTCCCGAAACGCATCTGCGCCGATGACGTCTGTTACCGCGAGCCGAAAAGCGACGTCGCTGTCATAGGTGACCGCGGTTATGGGCGCGATGAGATCACGGTCGATTTGCATGGGCAGTGCGTCGATCGCCGAAGAATCCAGCGAATACGTCGCTGCACCGAAACCGTAGGACAAAGTCAGCATGCAAATGGCAATGCCGCCCAGCCCGACAATGAGCAAGGGACGGCGGCCCAGCTTGTCGATCAATACGATTGCGACAATGGTAAATACCAGGTTCACGAGTCCGACGAGAATCGCCTGCATAAACGATGCGTCGGTGCCGATACCCGACTGCTCGAAAATCATCGGTGCATAGAAAAAGACCGAGTTGATGCCCGTGATCTGCTGCAGTATTGCGATCACAATGCCGATCGTCAGGACCAGCTTCATCGCCGGCTGAAAAAGCTCTTTTACCGATGCCGCCTGCTCGGAAGCTTGGGCGCTCAGGCTCTCGTGCACGACGGCCAGATCGGCGCTGGCTTGCTCGGCGCCGCTGACCCGCGCGAAAACCTGCAACGCCTCGGCGTCCCTGCCGTGCATTGCCAACCAGCGCGGACTCTCCGGCACCAGCATCAATGCAAAGAAATACAGCACGGCCGGCAGGGCCTCCACACCCAGCATCCAGCGCCAGCTCCAGTCGCCCATGCGCAGCGCCTCGGCCCAGGCGAGTTCCGACTGACCCAACTGCAGAATCAAATAGTTGCTGAAAAAGGCGACGGAGATGCCGATGACGATGTTCAGCTGGTTGAATGAAACGAGTCGACCGCGCACCTCGGCCGGCGCGATCTCGGCGATGTACATCGGCGCGATGATCAGCGCCGCGCCCACGCCGAAACCGCCGATCATGCGCGCCAGCACGAGCGACATGAAATTTGGCGCGGCGGCCGAGGCGACCGCGGAAACCGCGAACAATGCCGCGGCGATCTGCAATACCGGTCGACGCCCGATGCGATCGCTCAGCGGCCCCGCCACCATCATGGCGAACGTCGCCGTCAGCGTGAGCGATGCGACGGACCACCCGAGCTGGAGTTTCGTCAGACTGAATTGCGTTTCGATGAAGCCGACGACACCGGAAATGACGGATGCGTCGAACCCCATCAGAAACCCGCCGAGCGCGACGGTCATGGCGACCATCACCGTGAATCGAGAGCTCTGTTCCACTACTTTTACTCTGCGATTCTGCCGCTTTGAGTAATCCGGAACTCCGTTCTCGCGTCCGCATCCGAACTGCCGGCGATCCAAGCGTGGAATTCACCCGGCTCGACGGTCCGCCGCATGTCACGCCCGTAGAACGAGAGGTCATCCGTATGCAGATCGAATTCGACCGTCGCCGTCTGCCCGGGCTCCAGATGGACACGGCGAAAACCCTTCAATTCCTTGACCGGCCTGGTGATGCTCGCGACGACATCGCGGGTGTAGAGCTGCGCGACTTCATCACCGGCAACGTCGCCCCTGTTGGTCAGCTCGGCGCTGATCGTCACGGTTTCGCCGAGCTCGATTTCGCGCGCACTCGTGCGGATGTTGCTGTATTCGAACCACGTGTATGACAAACCGAAACCGAACGGAAACAGCGGCGTAAAGCACGTATCGAGGTGAAACGCGCTCATGCCCAGCGACGTTTGGGGCGCATACGTATCGATGTCGTCGATATGCACGACGTTATCGTGCGACGGCGGTTTGCCGGAATTTTTCTGGCTGTAATAGATCGGAATCTGCCCGACCAGCCGCGGAAATGTCGCCGGCAGTTTGCCCGACGGGGATTCAATGCCGAACAGCAAATCCGCAATTGCAGGCCCACCCATCGCACCGGGGTGCCAGGCGAACATGATCGCGTCTACCTGATCGACGACGTTCGTGAGCGTCAGCGGCCTGCCCGCCAGAATCACGGCGACGACCGGCGTGCCCGTGGCCCGGATTTTTTGCACCAGCTCTGCCTGATCGCCGGGCAGATCGATGTCGGCTCGCGAATGGGCTTCGCCGGACAGAATCGATTCTTCGCCGAGGAACAGCAGCGCAACGTCGGCGTCAGTTGCGCTCGCGACTGCCTCGTCGAATGCGTCGGTCGCCCTGCTGCGCGAGTTCTCCATCGCCCGCACGTAGCGCACATCGACGCTGTCGCCGACCAGGTCCTGAATCGCCCGCAACGGCGTCACGCTGAGCGCCTCGTCGCCATCGAAGATCCACGTTCCCAGCTGCTCGTAGGGCGCGTCGGCCAGAGGCCCGATCACGGCAACGGAGTTCAGCCGGTCGGCATGCAACGGCAGCACGCCGTGTTCGTTCTTGAGCATAACGACACTTTGCAGCGCCAGCTCACGCGCCGTGCCGAGCGCCTGCTCGCTCGCGCGCGGCGGCAGATCGGCCGGGTTCGTTGTCGCATTCTCGAACAGGCCAAGGCGGAATTTGGCGCGCAGTACGTTCGCGACCGCAGTGTCAATTGCAGCGATGCTGACGCGTCCCTCTTCGATCAGTCCCGCAAGATGGTTGCTGTAAGCATCACCGGCCATTTCCATGTCGACGCCGGCGGTGGCCGCCTCATAGGCAGACTCGCGGTCGTTCTCGGTCAGCCCGTGTATCTGCAGCTGGCGAATCGAGTCCCAGTCGCTGACGACGAAGCCGTCAAAGTTCCACTCGCCGCGCAACACCTTTTTTAACAGGAACGCGTTGCCCGATGCGGGTACGCCGTTGAGGTCGGAAAACGACGGCATCAACGTCATCACACCCGCATCGACCGCGGCCTTGAACGGCCGCAGGTATACGTTGCGTAATTTCGTCTCCGGAACATTCGTCGTCGCATAATCGCGACCGCTTTCGACCGCCCCGTAAGCGGCGAAGTGCTTGGCACAGGCGGCGATCGAACCGGTCCCCGCGAGATCGTCGCCCTGGAAGCCTTCGACCATCGCGACGGCCATCCTGCTCGTCAGCAAGACACACTCGCCAAAGCTCTCGGCAATACGGCCCCAGCGCGGATCTCGCGAAATGTCGACCATAGGCGCGAAGGTCCAGTTGAGCCCGGCGCTGGCGGCCTCGAGTGCCGCGCAACGAGCGCCGGTCTGCACGAGGTCCGGATTCCATGTCGCTGCCTGGCCCAGGGGAATCGGCATGATCGTACTGAAGCCGTGAATGACGTCCCGTCCCACCAGCAGGGGAATACCCAGGCGGCTCTCGTCAATTGCGATCCGCTGAAGTTCGTTAACGATGTCGACATCGACTTGATTGATCACGGAACCCAGGAGCCCGGCGCGCAGGCGCTCACCGAGATACTCCGGCGGATAGCCTTCACTCGCGCTGACCTGGGTGAGCTGACCCACCTTCTCTGCCAGCGTCATCTGCGCCAGCAAAGCGGCGACGCGCTCCGGGGTCGAACCCGCAGCGTTTTCCCGATCGACTGTCTCAGCTTCTGTCATTGAGTAAAGGTTCGCATCAGTTATCAAAGCATGCCAGCATGCCCCTGATCAGGCTCAGCTGCCATGCAGCCGCAAATTCGGGGACATCAAGCGGGCCGGTTGTAGCAATGTTTGACAGCGCTGTCAATTTGATGGACGATAAAACTGGCGACAACTTGCCGAACTTCGGATACGGGAAAAAAAATAATGAGTGAGGCGACACATTACGAAACGGCCGCCGAAGATCGAATCCCTTTCTATCAGAAACTGATTTACGGCTGCGGCGCGTTCGTCAACAACCTGCTCGCTGCCGCGATCGGCGGGATGGTCATCGTCCTGAACCTGGGGCTCGGCATGAATCCCGCGCTGGTCGGACTGCTCGGCGCCCTGCCCCGCCTGACCGACGCCATTACCGATCCACTGATGGGCTACATATCGGACAATACCCGTTCGCGCTGGGGCCGTCGGCGGCCGTACATATTCGTGGGCGCGATCGCGGTCGGCCTCATCTACATGGTGCTGTGGCAACTCCCGGTCGACAAAACCGAGTCTTTTTACTTCTGGTACTTCCTGACCGGTTCGCTGATTTTCTACCTCGCGTACACGATGTTCGCCACGCCGTGGGTCGCGCTCGGTTACGAACTGACGCCGGACTACCACGAGCGCACGCGACTCATGGGCACGCAGAATTTCGTCGGCCAGATCCCCTACATGATCGCGCCGTATTTCCTGGCGATCATGGCCAACGACCGCTGGTACGGCGACATGGTCGAGGGCGCGGCCGGACTGTCGATCATCATCGGCGTGTTCGTCATCGTGATCGGCGTCATGCCGGCGATATTCCTGCGCGAGCGTTTCATGGAAATCGCGGACGCCGAAGCGCAGGACAAGCGAGCGGAATCCGACGGCATCATGACCGTGATCGTACGCAATATGCTGGACTTCTTTAAAGGATTCGCGACGACGATCAAGTTCGTACCGTTCCTGAAGCTTTGCGCCGCAACCTTCCTCGTCTTTAACGGTTTCATGCTGATCGCGGCGTTTCAATCGTATGTGATCATCTACTATGTCTTCGGCGGCGATACGGATGCCGGCGCGGCTTTCGTCGGTCACTCAGGATTGCTCGGCGCCGTATCGACATTGTTCATCATCGTATTCGTGACCTGGCTGGGCACGAAGATCGGCAAGCGGCGCGCGTTCTTCGTGACGACCGCGGTATCGATGGTCGGCTACGCGCTGAAATGGGTGTGTTACAACCCCGAGATGCCGTGGCTGCTGCTGGTGCCGGCGCCACTGATGGCCTTCGGTCTCGGCGGCCTGTTCACGCTGATGCCATCGATGATCGCCGACGTCGTCGACATGGACGAACTCAATACGCACGAACGGCGCGAGGGCATGTACGGATCCATATTCTGGTGGGTCGTCAAACTCGGCATGGCCGCCGCGCTCGCCGCGGGCGGCTTCCTGCTCAATGCCACGGGCTTCGATGTCGCGCTAGAAGGCGACCAGACGGAACGCACGATATTCCTGATGCGATTCTTCGATGCATTCGTGCCGACCGTCGCCTCCGGTATCGCGATCTGGACGATCTGGACGTTCTCGATCACCGAGGAGAAGGCCCATGAGGTCAGGGCGATTCTCGAGGAGCGCAGAGGGGTACCCGACGCCGCACAGGCGTGATGCGCGGCTGATCTCTACGCCGCGGCAGACTTCTTGGTCAGCTTCGCGCAGGTCTTACGGATAACCAGCTCGGCCGGCAGGGCGATGTGCCTGTTGTCAACGTCGTCGCCTTCAATCAGCCGAGTCAGGATATCGAATGATTGCCTGGCGATTTGCTCGACGGGCGCAGCGACCGTGGTCAGCGCCGGTGAAATCTGCGAAGCAATATCGATGTCGTCGAACCCGATGACACTGATGTCGGCCGGCACCTTCAATTTATCCTGTTGAATCCTTCGCGTCGCGCCGAGCGCCATTGAATCGTTGGCGCAGATAACGGCCGTCGGGGACGCATCGAGCGACAGGAAATATTCTGCCCCCTGAATCCCGGCATCAAAGGAATAATCTCCCCGGTACACCAGCGCTTCGTCGAAGCCGATCTTGTTCCTGGCCAATCCCCGCTGGTAACCCGCAAATCGATTCTTGCCGACATCAGAATCTTCCAGACCGGTCATGAACCCGATTCGCGCATGCCCTAGGGTGCACAGATAATCGACGGATTCGACCTCTGCGTTGAAGTTGTCGATGATGACGGACGGAATGGCCTTGTCGGCGGAGCTGTTGTCGATGACGACGAGCGGCACCGACTCCGACATTTCCTGGATGACGTGTTCGATACGCGGAAAGCAGGTCGCGATAACGCCATCGAGTTTCTGCAGAATCTCCCGCAGTTTGTTTGCGCCGATATCGGAAAAATACACGACCGAGTAGCCGTAATTGGCGGCTTCTTTTTCGATGGCATTGAAAATCAGCGAATAGTAAGGACTCGAGATTCCCGCCTCGATACCGCTGTCCAGGAAGTAGCCAATCGTTCGGGTTTTTTTCCTGACGCCGTTCCCGTCCGCGACGAAGGTGCCCTTGGTCGGGATCCTGTAGAGCAATCCCTCGCCAACGAGGTTGTCGATCGCTTTGCGGACGGTCATGTAGGAATAACCGAGCTCTTTGGCGATCGTCCGCTCTCCCGGCAGTTTACGGACAAATTGTTTCGTCCTGATCGCCCGCCTGATGTACGTCTCGACCCGTGCGTATTTCGGTGTCGTCGCGGTCATACCGCTTTGCCAGATGACATGATCTCGATCGAATCCCCAAGTATTGATCAGGATAACAGTAACTTAACGCATAAACGCAGAACTTGGCGCGCAAACGATTTAAAAAATGATACCGGCTTCAAGCGGGCAAAAGTATCAAATCTGAATTGGCGCAAATGCGCTTGACAGCTGACAGCGCTGTCAGCTATTGTAAACACTCGCGCCGAACGTATTAGGTGCCTTTACCGACCGACCCGATGACGCAAACTTCAGGTTGGCCGAATAAAGCAAAGGTTGAGTGCTGGTCCGCCGGCAATCCCGACCTTAAGCCTGTGTCGCGCGCGACACTAGAACTAACAGACCAACAGTGATTTTTATAAGGGGAAATCCCAATGTCTATTAATCGTACAATTGCTCCAATCGTGTTGGGCAGTGCCTTGCTGCTCATGACCGGGGCGGCACAGGCCGTGAACGTTCAGGTCAACGGCAGCTTCGAAACCGGCGACTTCACCGGCTGGACCCAGTTTCCGACGGGCGCAGGCCAGCAGTCGGTCAATGGCAGCACCGCGGGAGACACGTCGTCAGACGGTAGTTTTCATGCCCAGATCAACAACGACCTGCCGTTCGGCAACTCGCTGATCAAGAACGCCAACGTCGGCGTCGGCGTGGTTGCGCCTAACTCGCCGTATACCGTCACGTTCGACGCACGCGGCAGCTATGCCGTTCCCGGTGGCGTGGCATTTGCCGAGTTCTTCTCCGAGCTCAGCGGTGGTGGCACCTCCAAGGCCGAAATCCTTGGCGGTACACCGCTGGCCATCAATCCCAATCCGGAAGTGTGGACATCCTTCAGCTTCTCCGGTACCACCGGAGCAGACGTCAGCGGCGGCGTGACGCTGCAACTCGGCGCCACAACCGGACCCGCGGGCGGCACGAACATGTTCTACGACAACATCGTGATCGATGTCACTCCGATCCCCGTTCCCGCGGCCGTCTGGCTGTTTGGCTCGGCACTCGGACTGCTCGGCTGGATGCGACGTAAAGCCTCGTAATCGGCTTTATCCAGCAACTGGTATAAAGAACCCGCCTGACGGCGGGTTCTTTTTTTTTGGCCCAGAATTTTTTGGCCAGACTAAGGCGACGCCAGGCCGGCCCCGGTTCTCGGCGCCCGACCGAATAACTGAACACCGATCAGTAACAACTGCCAGGCCGTCTGCGTGCCGCTAATTCTCGCCGCGCGCATGCAACGAAAAGGCGCTGTGCCTCAGTGGTTTAACATAACAATATGCCGCTGCATCGCGCCAAAAGATTTCGTCCCTATTGTTCTTGACAGCGTTGTCAGAAGATATAGTATGGGGACTCCGATGACGCACCAATGCTGTCCTTTCTCGCGGACGGTAACTATAAGAACTTTGGAGGTTACGAATGATTATTAAAGGGAAGGCTGCGGGTTCACTCGCAGCGATAGCAGGGCTTTTGTTACTCGTATCGGGTAACGCAAACGCTCTGCTTACTAACGGTGGATTCGAAGCCGATGACGCCTCAGGCGGAGACGTAGGTGGCGCCACCGGGTGGACCACGTTCGAGGGCGTATTCACGAACAACACCGCCGGCCCTTCGTTCGGTCCGGTTTCACATGACGTTCCCGGCTCACAGTCGCTGAAGATGTTCGGTCCGTTCACCGGCACGGGCTCGGCAGCGGGCGCGTTCCAGAATGTCGCGGGCACCGCGGGACAGGCTTACACGCTGGAAGCGTGGGTCATGAACTGGGTAGGCGACCCGTTCGGCAATCTCGGCATCCTGCAGCTGAACTTCCTTGATTCGGGTGGCAATGGAATTGGCGGGTCCGAGGTCACAGTTGACCCGTTCGGTACCGCCGATGTCGATCTGTCCGTCATTCAGGATGGCGCTGAAGTCACCGACTGGACGCAGCTGTCCCTGACGGGAATCGCGCCTGCCGGTACCGCAGAAGTGCAGGCCTTCCTGCTGCACATCCAGACTGGCGATCCCTGTTGCTCAGGCGGCTCCCTGTTCTGGGATGACGTCAGCCTGACCGCAGTTCCGGTCCCCGCCGCCGTCTGGCTGTTCGGGTCCGCGCTCGGTATCCTCGGTTGGATGCGCCGCAAGACCGCTTAATCGAAATTCAACGTTTCGATATAAAGAACCCGCCTCACGGCGGGTTCTTTTTTTTGCGCACAATAAAGACGCCAGTCAGTCGAGCGCGGAACGCACCTCGTTTTTAAGCTCAGTGCGCCCCTGAAAATCATGCAGGTTTTGCAGCGTGGTCCGCGCAATCTGCTCCAGAGCTTCCCGGGTGAAGAATGCCTGGTGCGCGGTGATGAGTACGTTGGAGAACGTCATCAGCCGGGCAATATCGTCATCCTGCAGAATCTCTTCGGAATGGTCGCCGAAAAAGAGATCGCCCTCCTGCTCGTAGACGTCGATGCCGAGGTATCCCAGCTCCCGCTTTTTCAGCGCCGCGATCACGTCGGTGGAGTTGATCAGGGCACCGCGGCTGGTATTGATCAACATCGCGCCGGGTCGCATCATCGACAACGTCTGCCGGTTGATCAGGTACGCGGTCTCCGGGGTCAGCGGGCAATGCAGGGAGACGATGTCAGCGCCGGCAAACAGCTTCTCCAGACCGACGTAGGGTATCCCCTCTTCCTCCAGGGATTTATCGGGAAACTTGTCGTAGGCCAGGATCCGGCAGCCCATGCCCTGCATGATCCGGAGAAAGGCCGTGCCAATCTTCCCGGTACCGATGACGCCTACCGTCTTGCCCGCGATGTTGAAGCCGGCGAGTCGCTCGAGGGAAAAATTCCCGTCCCTGACCCGGTTGTAGGCCTTGTGCGTCTTCCGGTTCAGCGTAAGAATGAGGGCCAGCGCGTGCTCGGCCACCGATGTCGGCGAGTAGGCGGGCACGCGCACCACCTTTACGCCGGCCTCCTCCGCAGCCACCAGGTCGACGTTATTGAAACCGCTGCAGCGGAGCGCGATGACGCCCACCCCGAGGTCTTTCAGGATGCCGATGGTCTCCCGGTCGATCACGTCATTGACGAAGACACACACCGCATCCATTCCCGCCGCCAGGTGAGCGGTTTGGCTCCTCAGCTTCGTCTCGAAATACGCGATCTCGAATCCGAAGGACTGATTGGCGATGGTGAAGTATTCCGAGTCGTAGGACTTGGAGCTGAACAGCGCTATTTTCATTGGAGAACTCAAGGCCGAACCTGGCGGTGGGCCGTCACGCAGGCAACGCCGGCGTATTGATTAAACGGTGACGATCACTCGGTGATGATCATTGGCCGCCGGCCAGGTGTATATCATCGAAATACAGCGTCCCGAAGGTCAGCTGCCCGCCGGACGTCCGCGCGTTCCAGAATCCTAAGAGGTCAAGATTCGTCTGATCGAAGGCGCCGAAGTCACCCAACGGGATCTCATATACGGCCCAGTTGCCGGAAATTGTCGGCGTATAGTTCGATAGTGCCACCCCCACTTCGGACCCGCCGTCGGCGTCCTCCGCTTTCACCGTAAGGTTGGCAAACCCGGACATCTGTGAGCTGTCGATCGCGAATTTCAATGTCTGGTAGGCCGAGATATCCCGACCGCTACCGAAATTGAATATAAAGCCGCCGTAAGACTTCCCCGTATTCGTGTAATTGGCCGCCAGCACGACGTTGCCGTCGAAGGGCGTGACCGCAGTGCTCGCCTCGTTGGTATTCGTGACGTTACCGCCGAAATCCGCGCCGTTGATGATATTGGTATATCCCAATACGGATTCGGTATGGCTCTCGGAGTAGATACCCATCTCCGGGGCGAGGGGCCCGCCACCAATCGTCACCGTGCCGTTCCCACCGACTTCCTGGTAGACCCTGACGTAGTCGACCAGCATCGTCTGCGGCCACGGCGTTGATGCATCGGGATCGCCGCCCAGCGTGCCGCCTATCGCAACATTGAATAGCAGGAAAAACTCTTCGAGGAATTCTCCCATCGTGGCGGGATCGATCGCGATACTAAAGTATTGAATGCCGTCGATCTTGCCAATGATGCCGTTCTCGGTCCACTCCGCCTCGAAAAGATGAAAGTCATCACCGAGCGAGTCGGCAAGAGTCAGTTCGTCCGTCACGTATCGCCAGCCCGGGTCGAACAGACACGGGTTCGAACTCCAGGCGTCGTTGCAGTAGTGCACGGTGAAGTGCGTCGTGTTTTCATTGGAATATCGATTGTGCACTTCCATGACATCGATTTCGCCGGAGTTCGGCCATCCCACGACCGGGAAGTTCGCGCCCAGCATCCAGAATGCAGGCCACGCACCTTTGCCTACGGGCGGCCTTATTCGCGCCTCGATCTTGCCGTACTTGAATTCAAACTTGTCGAGCGAAATAACCCGCCCGGAGGTAATCGTGCCGTTGCGCTTGCCGCAGTTCGGCGGTGACGCGCATTGAGCCGATATCTGCAGATTGCCACCCGCTACTGATACGTTGTTTGGAGAATTGGTGTAAAGCTGCCATTCGTCATTGCCCCAGCCGAAGCTGCCGTAGCCGGTTTCATACTGCCAGTTGTCGGTTGACAGCGAGGTCCCATTGAATTCATCGCTCCAGACCAGGGCGAAGATCGGCTTGAGGTTGACGGTCGCATTGCAGCCATCGGGAACGGCGCAAACGTGGCTGATGAAGATGTTATCGAGGTAGAAGTCGGCATCGCCGCCAGTGACCTCAATCACGAAGGCATTGACGACATTCTCCAGGTCAAGGCCGGGGCCCGGGCCGGGATCGGCGAGCAGGGTCGCAATATCGATCGCCACCCGGCGCCAGCTGCCGACGGTGTATTGCGCCGGCGTCAACGCGGCCTGGCCGAGTTGCGGGTAACCGCTGTCGATCTTCACGGTCAGGACCGCGCCGGGCGAGATGCTGTTGACCTTGATATCGAAAACCAGCTGGCCACCCGGCCCCGACAGGTCGAAGCCCGAGTCGAGCACGGGATCGGAACTCAGATCGCCCGTCCCCACAAAGACGTTGCCCGTACCACCGCTGACCGAGACGCGCCAGATGGTATTGCTGGCGTCTGCCGGATCGACGAAGTTCGGATCGTTGACCACCGATGCCCCCGGCGCGGTATAGCCGCCCACGACCAGGTCGGTAGAACCGATGGTACCGTTGACGTCGATGGTGAAGTTTGCCGGTCCGTCCAGAAACAGGTCGAGATTCTCGACGTAGTTGCCCGCACCCTGCCCGACCGCCTGTTGCTGCAGCAGCAGCAGATCCTGAACGTTGAGCACGCCATCGGGCGCGCCCACCGGGTAGACGTCGGCGTGCGAGTATTCGAGTTCGGTCGCCGTCACCTCGCCGGACAGGATCCGGTTGACGACCAACTGGTCGGCGGTATTGATCAGCCCGTCCGGCGCGCCCAGCGGCCCGACGTCACCGTCGGCATAGATCGGCGCGGCGCGCGCAACCTGCGTGCTGGCTGCGAATAGCAGCAACACCGCGTACAACAACATCAAATAGAGATTGAATCTCTTCATATATGACAATGTGATTCCAGCCCGCATGCGCACGGATCGGCGTAGCGCGCTTCTTATTTCAATGCCGTCTCGATCGCGAAACTCGAGACCTATAGCAATCTGCTATATAGCATTATAGCCCCGCCAACGGCCAAATACCCAGCTTTTGCCCGCTGCGCCGCAGTGCAGCGCCCGGGTCGTTCCGCCGGTGCTACAGGGCCTCGCCCCACGCCGGCACGCGGTTATCGTTAACGACTAGAGAGACTGCAGGAAGGCGATTAGCGCGTTCTTTTCGCTTTGCGACATCGCTTCGTAGTTTTGCCGGGAAGTCTCTGACTCACCGCCGTGCCACATGATCGCTTCGTGCAGGGTGCGCGCGCGGCCATCGTGCAGGTATGCCTCGCCCATGCTAACGCCGGCCGTCAGACCGATATTCCACAACGGTGCGGTGCGCCATTCCGCTCCCGCCGCGTTGCCTTCCGCGAGGGTCGACGCGAGGCCGGGTCCCATATCATGCAGCAGCAAATCGGTATACGGATGTATCGTCTGATCACGCAGTTCCGCATGCGGATGAAACGGCGACGTCTGGAACGTATCTGTATGGCACCCGTTGCAGCCCGAACTGTTGAACAGTGACTCGCCCTGCAGCGCGACCGGATCATCGAGGTCGCGGCGCGCACTGACACCCAGCAGTGCAATGTAGGCACTCAGATTGTCGAGGTGCTCGTTGCTCAACTCGGAGCCGACCGGACCGCAGTTGGATTGCTGCGCGCCGCAGTCCGGGGCGGGCAGAATCGAGGTCATCACGCCCATGTCAGTATTCAAGGCCGCTGCCACCTGGTGTCTTACCTTGGACTGCGTCGCTTTCCAGCCGAATCGGCCGATGCGTGTCTCGCCCGTTTCAGTATCGGCGACCAGGCGAACGCGGCCGGATATGCCGTCGCCATCCGCGTCGTTGGGATCCGCCTGGGCTTCGATGTCCGCCTCGGGGATTGCTTCCAGCAAACCCATCCCGACCAGTTGCGGCGCGATGCGCGCGGAGTACGTTTCCGGTGTGATGCCGGTGAAGCTGAAGTTCGGTGAGCGCAGGCCATTGCTCTCGGTCCAGCTGCTGAGGGTGACGGCGCCTTCTGCTGTGCCGCTCGTAAATTCAGGTTGCAGCACCGCGCCCAGCTGCGGGTGCGGGCTGCTGCCGGCGTCGCCCACTCTGACGACGTATTGTTCCGGCGGCTGCCCCACCACCGGCGGCAGCGCGCGGCCGTTTCGCGTGTGGCAGGCGACGCAGGAGTTGTTGATATAGTTCGGGCCCAGCTTGTTGGAAAGTTCGCTGAACACGGGATTATTCACCGGTTCGTCGTGCGAGCCGTCGCCGAAGTCGGTGTGATGAACCCGGCGCCCGAGCACGAATGTCTGGCCATTGATGTGCGACAGGTTGCCGGACATCTGCATGAAGTGTTTGTCGGGTTCATTCGAATACTGATACGGGAGCGTCGTATAGCCGCCAAGCCAGCCCTCCACCGGCATCGGGTATGAATCGTCACCTTGGCCCTGGCGCGCCTCCCAGGGCACGATGCCCTGACCGACGATATACAGGATGGCGGTGCCGTAATAATTATCACGGCCATTGGGCGGCGCATCCAGGAACTGGCTGAGCTCAAACTCCATCCGGTCTCCGACCTGCAGCTCGCGGCCAAGTTTCTGGTTGTAGTTCACGGTGCGGGTGTAGTGCTTCGCGTCTTCACCGGGCACGTCCAGGCTCGGAACGCTCGTCATGATGCCGTTGTTGGCGTACACCGCCGCAACCAGGTGGAAAAAGCGGAATTCCGCCTGGCTGAGTTTGACCTTCCATTGGGTGGTGACGTTGAACGTAATGGTGTCGCCGCCCTTGCCGACGGTGTCGATGATCTCGATGGCCGCGGTGCGATGCTCCCAGTAGTGCGACAGGTAGTGATCATAAATATGGAACTGGGCTTCGCGCGCGTGGCGATCGCGCGCGCGGTCTGACAGGCGGGTGATCAATGCCGTCGGCGTGTCTTCCTGTAACGCTGGCTCCAGCACCGTAGCGTTGTCGAACAGTGGCACGATGACTTGCACAAACGGCACCGTATGCCAGACGCCGCCCGCACCGTCACCCGTCGTATCGCCAACAGCTGTGTCCCCGACATAAAAGTACAGCGGCCGTCCTGCATGGGTCACCTGCAGCGAACCGTCGCCGCGTGTCACCGTTCCCAGGTCGGATACGCCGCTCGCCGCGCCATCGGTCACCAGTAACGGCGGCCAGGCCGTCGCGCAGCCGCCGTTGCAGGTACTGGTACCCGGCGCGGCAAGGTCATTGTCGAAAACATAGAGAGTGAAACCGGGCTGGCTGGCGCCGGGACCGCCCGCCAGAATATCGTTGACGGACGAGACTTCATGGCCGGGAATGACCAGCGGGCAACCGACGGCATCGACGGCAGTCGCCGGCGGCGTGCCCGGACATTGATCGATACCGTCGGCGACGCCGTCGCCATCCGAGTCGACGATGACGCAGCCGTTTGCATCCACCGTGGCGCCGGGCGGTGTACCCGGACACAAATCGCTGCTGTCGCCCACGCCGTCGCCATCTGCGTCTGCGGCGGGCGTGCCGTAAACTTCCATCTCCCAGATCGAGTATCCGTACGGGCTGCTGCGGGTGATTCCGTACATGCGCACATAACGGTAAGTGCCGGACACGTCGACGATGTCGGTGCGGTCACCGAACGTGCCGCCCGACTCGCTGGCGAGCGGCGTCCAGTTGCTGTTGTCCGTCGAGCCCTGAATCTGATAGCTGGCGGCGTTCGCTGCTTCCCAATGGATGATCACCTGGTACAGCTCGTAGGTGGCGCCCAGGTCGAGCGCTATCCAGCTCGGATCGACACCGTGCGTCGATTCCCAACGGGTTGCCAGGTTGCCGTCAACCGCAAGGCCAGCGCCGCCGGCCGGGCCGGAGGTACTCGCGACGGCGGTCGCGTTCAGCGGCGGGAGAATAATCGGGCAGCCGCTGGCATCAACCGGCGTGCCTGGCGGTGTGCCGGGACACAGGTCGAGGCTGTCTTCGACGCCGTCATTGTCCGCATCAGGTCCACCCACGCCATCCTTCGTATTGACGGTCGCACTGCAATCGTCGGCCGCGGCGCAGACATGGGTAACGAAGATGTTGTCGAGGTAGAAATCGGCGTCGCCGCCGGTGACCTCAATGACGAAGGCATTGACGACGTTCTCGAGATCCAGGCCCGGGCCCGGACCGGGATCGGCGAGCAGTGTCGCGAAATCGATGACCACCCGGCGCCAACTGCCGACGGTGTATTGCGCCGGCGTCAGCTCGGCCTGGCCCAGTTCCGGGTAGCCGCTGTCGATCTTCACCGTCAGAACCGCGCCGGGCGAGATGCTGTTGACCTTGATATCGAATACCAGCTGGCCGCCTGGCCCGGACAGATCGAAACCCGAATCCAGCACGGGATCGGAACTCAGATCACCCGTCCCCATAAAGACGTCGGCCGTGCCACCACTGATCGACACATGCCAGATCGTATTGCCGGCGTCTGCCGGATCGATGAAGTTCGGGTCGTTGACTACCGTGGCGCCCGATCCGGTATTGCCGCCCACGACCAGGTCGGTAGAACCGATGGTTCCGTTGACGTCGACGGTGAAGTTTGCCGGCCCATCCAGAAACAGGTCGAGATTCTCGACGGTGTTACCCGCGCCTTGCCCGACCGCCTGCCTTTGAATCAGGATCAGGTCGCCGATGTCGATGACGCCGTCCGGCGCCCCGACCGGGTAGACGTCGGCGTGCGAGTATTCGAGTTCGGTCGCAATCACCTGGCCGGACAGGATCCGGTTGACGATCAGCTGGTCGCGGGTATCGATCAGCCCGTCCGGCGCGCCCAGCGGCCCGACGTCGCCGTCGGCATAGATCGGCGGCGCGGCGCGCGCAACCTGCGTGCTGGCTGCGGGCAGCAGCAACACCGCGTACAAAAACACCAAAAAGAGACCGAATCTCTGCATATAGTAAGTGTGTGATTCCCGCCCGCTTGCGCCCGGGTCCGGGTCCGGCACCAATGCCGGCTCTCCCCGGAATACCGGGACCTGGCTCAAACTGCTATATAGCATTATAGCCGAAACGGCCGGCCGGCGTTACCGGAACGAATAGTCGGCGAACTGCTCGCGCAGGTCCTTCTTGCTGATCTTGCCCGTTGCGGTGTGCGGGATCTGGTCGACGAACACCGCGTCGTCGGGCACCCACCACTTCGCGACCTTGCCCTCGAGGTACTCGAGGATCGCGTCACGGTCCAGCGCCGCACCGTCCTTCCTGACGACGATCAACAGCGGACGCTCGGTCCACTTCGGGTGCGGCATGCCGATCACGGCGGCCTCGGCGACGGCGGGATGACCCGCAGCGACATTTTCAAGTTCGATCGAGCTGATCCATTCCCCGCCGGACTTGATCACGTCTTTCGTCCGGTCGGTGATCTGCATGTAGCCGTTCGCATCCATTGTCGCGATATCGCCGGTGCGAAAGTACCCGTCGTCGTCATGCGATCCCGGCGCGTCGATACCGAAGTAGCCGCTGCTGATCCAGTTGCCGCGAATCCGCACCTCCCCGAATGCCTCGCCGTCCCACGGCTGCTCGGTCCCGTCGTCGTCGA
>JBPCXI010000042.1:0-31239 GCA_051008895.1 Gammaproteobacteria bacterium
TTCTGACACTGCACGACAATGCCCGTCGGATTATGCGTGATCCGCACCGCGGACTCGGTCCGATTCACGTGCTGGCCGCCCGCGCCGCTGGCGCGATAGACGTCGATGCGCAGGTCCGCGGGATTGATGTCGACCTCGAAATCGTCGTCGATCTCCGGCGATATGAATACGGACGCGAACGATGTGTGCCGCCGATTGCCCGCGTCGAACGGCGACTTGCGCACCAGCCGATGCACGCCGATCTCCGTGCGCAGCCAGCCGAACGCGTAGTCGCCGACGACATGCACCGTTGCGCTCTTGATGCCTGCGACCTCCCCGGCTGACGCTTCGATCAGCTCGGCCTTGAATCCGTTCGTCTCGCTCCACTTCAAATACATGCGCAACAACATCTCGGCCCAATCCTGCGCCTCGGTCCCGCCGGCACCCGACTGGATGTCGATGAACGCGTTCGATGCGTCGGCCGGCCCGCTGAACATGCGCTGGAACTCGAGCCGCTCGACGTCCGCGCGCACGCGAGCGAGATCCGCTTCGACCTCGGCCACGGTCGACTCGTCGTCTTCCGCCTCGGCGAGCTCGAGCAACTCATGCGATTCGACGAGCGCGCTGGTAACGGACTCGAGCAGATCGACGATGGATTCGAGCCGTGCGCGCTCCTTGCCCAGAGCCTCGGCTCGAGGCTGATCGCTCCACACATCCGGATCCTCTAGTTCGCGACTGACCTCTTCGAGCCGCTCGCGTTTGCGATCGAAGTCAAAGATACCCCCTCAACGCAGCGCTGCGTTCCTGCAAATCGCGAATTCCCGTTTTGATCTGATTAGTTTCCATCGTCGCCCCTGTGGTGCCGCCGCCGACCCGCTGCGTGCGCGCGTATGCTAATCCGATTGCATGTGCTCGACAACCAGCTGCTCCGAGCGCCGATTTCTGAATTCATTGACATCCAGGCGATAGACGATCCGCAATGATGCGTCCGGGCCCAGTTCAGGAAGCTCTGACTGATTGAACGCGATGGCATCGATGATGCGCGCACCCCCCGGATGACAGACACGGAGCTTCAGGTGGCGTTCCTTGAGCAGGCGCGACTCGACGATCTCGACGCGATTCTCGAACACGGGCTCCGGGAACCCCTGCCCCCACGGGCCCGCCGCCCGCAGCTCTTCGGCGAAGTCGAGACGCATCTCGTCGATCGACAACTCTCCGTCGGTCCAGATGACGTCCGGCGCCGCGAGCAGCTGCGAAAATTTCGTGACCTCAGCTTCGAAGGCTTCCCGAAACTCCGCCAGCTTGTCCGCACGCAGCGACAGTCCCGCGGCCATCGCATGACCGCCGAATTTCGGCACGAGACCGGGCCGTGAGGACGCGATCGCATCGAGCACGTCGCGAATATGCACGCCTTCGATCGAGCGCGCAGAACCTTTGAGCATGCCCGGCTCGTCGGCACGCGCGAATGCGACGACCGGACGGCGTACGTGGTCCTTCATACGCGACGCAACCAGGCCGACAACACCCTCATGCCAACTCTCGTCGAACAGGCAGTAGGCGTCGGCGTGGGCATCCTGTATCTCGGTGCGCATGCGCTCAACGTGCTCGCGCGCCTCGGCTTCCATGCGCGACTGCAGCGCTCGCCGCTCTGCGTTCAACGTATCGAGCTGCGCGGCACGGGAAAGTGCATCGGCGGCCTCGGTCGCGAGCAGACAATCGATGCCGAGCTTCATATCGGTCAGTCGACCGGCCGCGTTCAGCCGCGGGGCGATCGAAAAGCCGAGATCGCTGGCGCGCGCATCGTGGATGTTGCGGCCGGCGACATCGAACAGCGCGCGTATTCCGGGCCGGGTGCGACCCTTACGCATGCGCGCGAGGCCTTCCGCCACGAGCACGCGATTGTTGTAGTCCAACGGCACGAGGTCTGCGATGGTTCCCAGCGCGACGAGGTCGAGCGTGTCGGCAACGATGGTGCGCGCGTCGCGCGGGTCGACGACACCCGCATCGCCGAGTCGTCGGGCGAGATCCGCCATCAGGTAGAACGCGACACCGACGCCCGCCAGACACTTGCTCGGAAACGGCTCGTCAGCGACATTCGGATTCACGATGCAGCTCGCGTCTGGCAATGCCGCGCCCGGCAGATGATGATCCGTCACGATCACATCGATGCCCAGCTCGCTGGCCCGGCGGACGCCATCGATACTCGATATACCATTGTCGACCGTGACGATCAGGTCGGGCGAGAGTTTCGCGGCCTCGTCGGCGATTGCGACCGACAGTCCGTAGCCGTATTCGATCCGGTTCGGCACGAGAAAACTGACGTCGATAAAGCCGAGCGCGCGCAGGCAGGTGACGCACAAGGCCGTGGCGGTCGCACCGTCGGCATCGAAATCGCCGAGTATCAACACCCGTTCATCGCGACTTCGCGCCGCGATCAGGCGCTTCGCAGCCGCCGCGACACCGGCGAATTGCCCGACCGGCAGCATCGCTGCCAGTGACGTGTCGATTTCCGCGGGCGCGACACGCCGGGCAGCATAGATCCGTCGCAACACCGGATGCATGCGGTCGGGAAGATCATCGAGCATCGTGCCCGACGCCTCCCGTCTGCGGATACTCCGACTCACCCGCCGCGGGGCCGGGCCGGACAGGAGCCGGCCATGAACATCGATATGCGCATTGGCATGCGCATGCGGTCGCGGTTAGGATCAGAAATCATGCAATTCAATCTCGAAGCCGGAAGCGGTATCGTCATTCGATCGTATTCGCCCGGCGAACTGCGCGTCAATGATCGATTGATCGGCGGCCCGGTCATTCTGACGCAGGCAGGCGAAATATCCGACTGGGCGCCGCCGGGCATCGCCGAACTCGGCCTCGCGGATTTCGCCACCGCGCTCGCGGCGGAACCCGAAGTCATCGTATTCGGCAGCGGCGAGACGCATGCATTCCCGCCCACCGCGCTCATTACCGCCATCATGCGCTCCGGCATCGGCTTCGAGGCCATGGCGACCGCGGCCGCGTGCCGCACGTTCAACGTGCTGGCGGCGGAGGGTCGCAGGGTGGCTGCCGCGCTGATGGTCTGACGCCGTCGCCGTTATCGGCGCGGCAGGAACTGCAGCGGATTGACCGGCTCACCCTGGCGCCGAATCTCGAAATGCAGCAGCGGCCGACGGCCGGGCCCGTTGCCCATGTCGGCGATTCGCTGACCACTCTTGACGTCTGCGCCCTCGCCCACGAGCAACTTATCGTTGTGACCGTAGGCACTCAGGTAGTCGTTGTTGTGCTTGATGATCAGCAGGTGACCATAGCCCGCAAGGCCCGTTCCGGCATAGACGACCCTGCCCGCCGACGCCGCGCGGATCGGCTGACCGCGCTGGCCGCCGATATGAATTCCCGATTTCGTTTTCGTCGCTGAGCCGTAACCAGCGATTACCGCGCCGGCAGTGGGCCACTGCCAGCCGACTGACTGTGCCGGCGGCCGCGACGTCGCGCGCGGCGGCGCCGACCGAGGCGCGTCGCCGCTCGCCGTCGGCGAACGCGGCGGTGAAGTCGACCCGGAACCGGCCTCGGGTGGCGTCAGTCGCAAGCGCTGTCCGGGACGGATCAGCGCCGCGTTGTCGATTCCGTTCCATGCCATCAGGTCACGCTGGTCGAGGTCGTAGCGAAAAGCGATCGAGTAAATCGTATCGCCCGAACGGACGACGTAGTCGTCGGGATCCCAGCGCAATGCGCTCGAGCAGCTTGCGGCCGTCGCGACCACGACGCATACGAGCAGGATTCGCACGAAATCGGACATGCCCGGGCGCAAGTCAGTCGCGCAGAATCAGTACCGCGGCGATTATGAGTACGACCACGGCCCAGCCCAGCACGTCCACGTAGCGTTTCAGATTGCGCTCCAGCGGCTCGCCGCCGACGTAGATCAGCCCGGCGACGAGGAAAAAGCGCGCGCCGCGACCGACGACCGATGCCAACGCGAACGGCAGCAGCGGCATCGCCATCGCACCGGCGGCGATCGTGAAGATCTTGTACGGAATGGGCGAAAAACCGGCCGCGAGTATGGCCCAGAAGCCCCACTCGACGAACCAGTCTTGCGCGCGCTGGAACGTGTCGACATGGCCGAACCGCTCCAGTAGCGGCATGACCCAGTCGATCGCGACCATACCGATCGCAAATCCGGCCAGGCCACCGAGCACGGACGTGACGGTCGTCAGCAATGCCAGCGACCAGGCCTTGCGGCGATCGGCTAGCACCATCGGTGCCAGCATCACGTCCGGCGGGATCGGGAAGAACGAAGATTCGGCGAAACTGAGTGCGCCGAGATACCACGGCGCGTGCCGGTGCCGGGACCAAACGAGACACAGGTCGAGCAGGCGCGAGAAAATGCGGGTCACCCGGTGCCCTCCAGCAGCGGCACGAAAGATACCGCGCACAGGGTCTCGCGCTCGAATCCGCTCTCACCGCGCGTGATACGCACGAGATCCTGTCGACCCGGAGGCCCGACCGGTATTACGAGCCGCCCGCCGAGCGCGAGCTGATCAAGCAACGTCTGCGGCACGCCGGTCGGCGCGGCGGCGACGAGGATGCCGTCGAACGGCGCCTGCCCGGGCCAGCCCTGCATGCCGTCGCCGTGACGGAAACGCACGTTGTGGACGCCGAGATCAGCCAGGCGCGTGCGGGTCGCCTGCATCAGATCGCGAATGCGCTCGATCGTGAATACCTGCCCGACGAGCGGGGCCAGCACCATGGTCTGGTAGCCGCAGCCGGTGCCGACCTCAAGCACCTTGCCGAGATCTTCACGCGTCTTGCCGTCAACAAGCGCCTGGGTCATCAACGCGACGATATACGGTTGCGAAATCGTCTGCCCGTGTCCGATCGGCAGTGCGCTGTCTTCGTAGGCGCGGCTCTGCAACGCCTCATCGACGAACAGGTGACGGGGCACGGACCGAATACGATCGAGAATGACGCCGTTCGAAATTCCGGCATCTGTGAGTCGTGTCACGAGTCGCTCGCGCGTGCGCGCGGACGTCATCCCGATGCCCTTTATGTTGCGGCGGTCGGCGCTCATTTCGGCAGCCAGGTCGCAAGCCCGTCTATCGCGGGATGTTCGGTCAGATCAAAGCGCATCGGTGTCACCGACACGTACCCGTTCTCGACCGCATGAAAATCCGTGCCCGGCCCGGCATCCTGTCCGGAACCCGCAGGCCCCACCCAGAACAACGGCCGCCCGCGAGGATCGGCCGATTCCACGATCGGCTCCGCTCGATGCCGATAGCCGAGTCGCGTCGCCTGGAACCCGCGCAGGTCCTCCCAGGGGACGTCGGGCACGTTGATGTTCAAGGTCGTATCGGCGGACAACGGATGCGTCTCGAGCTCCTGCACGAGCTCGCGAATCGCGCGGCCCGCGGTATCGAAGTGTTTAGGATTTTCGCCGACCAGCGATACTGCGATCGCCGGCAACCCGAGAAAGCGACCTTCGGCCGCCGCGGCGACCGTACCCGAGTAAAGCGTATCGTCGCCGAGGTTCGCGCCGTGGTTGATACCGGCGATGACGACATCCGGGTCGTGGTCGAGTAATCCGGTCAACGCCAGGTGCACGCAATCCGTCGGCGTACCGTTGACGTAGAACATACCATCGCGACTCTCGCCCACGCGCAACGGCGTATTGAGCGTCAACGAATGGCTGGCGCCGCTCTGGTTGCGATCAGGCGCGACGATCACGATGTCGGCCATGTCCTTAAGCGACAGGGCGAGCGTCGCCAGACCGTCGGCCTGGTAGCCGTCGTCATTGCTAAGCAGTATTCTCAAGGGGCTTCTGGAACGAAACGTATGCGCAAAAAGGGTAAACATAGCAACTCGGACGACACGGCGCTATTCCGGCAAACAATCGGCGACGTCCGGCCGGTCAGCGGCGGCCAACGCCTGCCGGACAAGCCGCGACCGAAGCCCGCCGCGCGGTTCTCACAAGAAGACGACCGGGCGGTGCTCGACGAGTCAATGACCGGCGGACCGGACATACGCGACATCGAAACCGGAGAGGAACTGCGGTTTTCGCGCCCGCACGTGACCCGCAAGGTCCTGCGACAGCTCAGGCGCGGCAACTTCGCGATCCAGGAAGAGATCGATCTGCACGGCATGACCGCGGACGAAGCGCGGGTCGCGTTACGCGAATTTATTTGCGCATGCCACGACCTCCGCCTCGGTTGCGTCCGCGTCGTGCACGGCAAGGGCCTCGGCTCCGGGCCGAAAGGACCGGTCCTGAAAGCCGGCGTTAATCGCTGGCTGAGCCGCTGGGATGAAGTCGCGGCGTTTGTTTCCGCGCTGCCGATTCACGGCGGTACCGGGGCGGTCTACGTGCTGTTGAACAAACGCCGGTAACGCAACGATCCGCTCAGCGATCAGTTGGACCATCGATCGGGCCATCGATTAGGCCACCGATTGGACGAGCGAAGGCGCGATCTGGTCGGTTACTTTTTCAGGCTCGCCACCAGCGCGTTCATTTCGCGCTGCGTCTCGTCGCTGAACCATGCATCGACCGTGCGCGCGACGTCGTCGGACGATTCCAGCGCGGCGAGCACGTGCGCCTTGCCGACCCGCCGCGTCCGATTCATCGCGGCCGACGGCAGCGCGAGCAGTGTTTCGAGATACTCGAGCGCCTGCGGCAATACCCGCTCCGCTGGGGCGAGCTCGTCGACGAGACCAATCTCGAGCGCCTCCTGCATCTTCATCATGCGGCCTTCGCTGCCGTAGCGGCGCGCGGTGCGCGTACCGACCAGGTCGGCGAACACCTGCATGATCGTCGTCGGCAGCGGCAGGCCCACTGCGACCTCGTTGAAGCCAATCTTGAAATTTCCGTCCGCGGCGACGCGATAGTCGCAGTGCGCGGCCAGCACCGCGCCGCCGGCCGGGCTGTGACCCGCGAGTGCGGCCGCGACCGGCACGGGACAGCTCGCAAGAGCGCGCGCGGCACCGAACAGCAAGCCCCAGAAGCGCTCAATTGCCACGCGATCCTGACCCAGCAACTCCGGCACGTCGATACCGGCGCAGAACATGCCCTCGCGCCCCGCTAGTACCAGCCCCCGCGCGCCGGCGGCCACCGCATCGTCAATCGCGGCGATGATGGCTTCGAGCAGATCGTGATTGAGCGCATTCGCCGGCGGCCGGTCGATGCGGATCTCCACGGCGTCGCCGTGCGCAAAAGTGTGCAGCAAATCGATTCCTCAATGTGTCCGCGGCTCCGCGCGACTATAGCAAAGCCGGGCGACGAGCAGACCGCGCGCGGCGCTACCAGCGCGAATCCGCCGCCCGCATCACAAAGGCCGCCGCGAACGACACGACGGTCAAACCGAAACCGAGACCCGCGCCGATCGCCGCGCCGATGGCCGGCACGCCGAGCGCTATGCCGGCAGCGACACCCGTGACGAGTCCGGCCGGCAGCGCGGCCGCCGCAATGCGCATCCAGATTCGTGAGCGTCGCCTGTAATCAGGCTCCGCAGAGGTCGGCTCGTTGGATTCCGGTTCTTCGGCCGGCGCCTGCTCCGGTGTCGATGTCATGCGCGCTTTCCTCGCCCGGCGTGCGTACCAAACACCGTTTTACTCCGCAGCGTCACGCCGCGTCAAAGAATTCACCCAGCTCGCGAATCACTGCGGTCGCGAACTGACCACGCGCCAGCGTGAAGCGCAGCTCGAGCGCATCGCCGCGCAGGTCGAAAGAAAAGTCGACCGGATGCGCCCACAGGGACCGGCGCAGCATTCTGACGTCGTGCTGCACCAGCAGGTCTCGCGTGTCGGCAAACCCACCGATGAACGCGCTTTCTCGCGCGAGCGCCACGCCGGTCGACTGATTGTCACCGCAACCCCATAGCAGGCCCGTCGGTTCGACGAGCTCGTCCGTTTCGACCTTGCTCGTGTGCACGAACCGCCCCTCCGCGCGACGAAACCCGATTTCGCCGTCCAGCGTGCAGCGCCACGAGTCGTCGTCAATCCGACCGGCCAGCCATGCGTTGAATAATGCGGAACGCAATGCGGACAGGCCGAAACTTCGCGCCTCACGGCTCAAGCGCAAATCTGAGCCGGTCAGCAGATCGAGGTTGCCGCCGCCGTGACCGAAACGCTGCGCGCCGAAAAAGTTTGGTATCACCTGCTTGCCGAACGTCGCGAGACGCGCCGCCAGCGCATCGCGGTCGCCTGCAAGCTCGCGGATCAAAAGTCGGAAGCGGTTGCCGCTCAGCGCACCGGTGCGCAGCTTTGCATTGTGGCGCACGCACTCGATGACCTCGACGCCTTCGATCTCCAGCGCATTGACGTCCGGATCCGGCATGCCCGGCAAGTGCACGCTGAACCATTGCGACGCAACTGCGTGCCGGTCCTTTAACCCCGCATAACCGACCGCGCGCGGCGCGACGCCGCACCGCCGGGCGAGCTGCTTCGCGACCCAGCGCGTATTCTGACCCGACTTGCGTACGTGCAGATACAGATGCTCACCCTCCCCCGACAGCACAAAGGAGAGCTGCTCGTCGACGACGAAGTCTTCGGCTTCGCTGCGGATTGCGCCGCGGACGAGCGGCCGGCCGAATGCGCGCGGCAATCGATCGGCATCGGCGGCACGCGCGAGCCGTTCCCGCTCGCCTGGTGAAATGTTGACGTGAGAGCTCGCGCTACCTGGCGGCCGCGCGGTCACGATCGGCTTCGTCGGCAAACACGTAGAAGCTCTCGTCCGGCGCAATCAGCCCGAGGTCGGACCGCGCGCGTTCTTCGACGGCACCGAAGCCACCGCGAAGATCGCCGACTTCGGCCTCGAGTCGCGCGTTGCGACTCTCGAGTTCCGCGTTCTCGCGTCGCTGCAGGTCGACCTGCGCGCCGAGCCGACTGACCTCCGAAAACCCGTCGCTGGAAATCCACAGGCGCACCTGCAGGATCGCGAGCAAGCCGACGAGGCCCACGATAAGAATGCGTCGGTAGCCGGATTTCTGTGCTTGCTTCACTGCGTCTGCGCCATATCTTCGGTCAGAGCGAAACAGGAAACGCCGCGGCCCCGGCGTAGGACGCTTCCGCGCCGAGAATCTCTTCGATCCGGAGCAACTGGTTGTATTTCGCCATTCGGTCAGACCGGCACAGTGAGCCGGTCTTGATCTGCGATGCGCGCGTGCCAACCGCGATATCCGCGATCGTCGCATCTTCGGTCTCGCCCGAACGATGCGACACGACCGCCGAATAGCCGGCGTCAACCGCCATGTCGATCGCGGCGAGTGTCTCGGTCAACGTGCCGATCTGGTTCGGCTTGATCAGGATCGAGTTGGCGACACCGTCGTCGATGCCCCTCGACAAGATTGCGGTATTGGTCACGAACAGGTCGTCGCCGACCAGCTGGATCCGGCCCGCCATCTTGTCAGTCAGCGTTTTCCAGCCGTCCCAGTCGCCCTCGTCCATGCCGTCCTCGATCGAGATGATTGGATACTGCTCGACGAGCCCGACGAGATAGTCGGCGAATGCCGCGGAATCGAATGTACGACCTTCCGAGGCGAGCGTGTAGCGACCGCCCTCGTAAAACTCCGAACTCGCAACATCGAGCCCGAGATACATGTCGCGGCCGGGCGCGAAGCCTGCCTTCTCGACGGCCGTAAGAATCGTGTCGAGCGCGGACGCATTCGACGGCAGATCGGGCGCGAACCCGCCTTCGTCGCCGACCGCGGTACTCAAACCCTGGCCGTTCAGCACCGACTTCAGCGCATGGAATACCTCGGCGCCGTAGCGCAGGGCCTCGCCGAAAGTCGGGGCGCCGACCGGCAGGATCATGAATTCCTGAATGTCGACGCTGTTGTCCGCGTGCTCGCCACCGTTAATGATATTCATCATCGGCACGGGCATGACGTTGCCGTCCCCGGTGCCGGACGCCGCCAGGGAGCGAAACAGCGGCATACCCTGGTCCGCCGCAAACGCCTGCGCGGTCGCGAGCGAGACCGCAAGCGTCGCATTCGCCCCGACGCGACCCTTGTTGTCCGTGCCGTCAATCTCCTGCAACGCGGCGTCCAACCCCGCCTGATCGCCCGCATCGCCGCCGAGCAACGCGTCGCGAATCTCGCCGTTCACATTGGCGACCGCTTTGCGCACGCCCTTGCCGAGGTACCGCGTCTCGTCACCGTCGCGCAACTCGACCGCCTCACGCGAGCCGGTAGACGCACCCGAAGGCACCGCTGCGCGTCCGAATGCACCGCTGTCCAGGCGCACGTCGGCCTCGACGGTCGGATTCCCGCGCGAATCGATGATTTCCCGGGCGTGTATTTCCTTGATCTTGCTCATGCGGGCGTATTGTCCCGGTGCACGGCCAGTTGTCAAAGGCCAATTTTCAAAGGCAAGTTTCGGCGAACGGGTTCGACTTCACCAGTCTGTCGAGTTCGACCAGCGTCGCGAGCAGCGCTTCCATGCGATCCAGCGGCCAAGCATTAGGTCCGTCCGACAGCGCATTCGCAGGATCGGGATGCGTTTCCATGAAGACGCCCGCAACGCCGCTCGCGACCGCGGCGCGCGCGAGCACCGGCACGAACTCGCGCTGACCGCCCGATGACGCGCCCTGCCCGCCCGGCAGCTGCACCGAATGGGTTGCGTCAAACACGACCGGGGCCCCGGTGTCACGCAATATGGCGAGCGAGCGCATGTCCGAGACCAGGTTGTTGTAACCGAACGAGAAACCGCGCTCGCAAACCATAATCGCGTCATTGCCGGTGCTGCGGGCCTTGTCGACCACGTTGCCCATTTCCCACGGCGACAGGAACTGCCCCTTCTTGATGTTGACCGGCTTGCCCTGCGCCGCAACGTTGACGATGAAATTCGTCTGCCGGCACAGGAAAGCCGGCGTTTGCAGCACGTCGACGACATCCGCGACTTCGTCGAGCGGCGTGTCTTCGTGCACGTCCGTCAGGACCGGCAGGCCGAGTTGGCGCTTGACCTCAGCCAGCGCGTGCAGGCCCTGCTCGATCCCGGGTCCGCGAAAGCTGCTGACGGATGAGCGATTCGCCTTGTCGAATGACGCCTTAAATATCAGTGGTATAGAGATCTTTTCTGAGATCTCTTGGAGCTTACTGGCGATGTCGAGCGTCAGCGCTTCCGACTCGACGACACACGGACCGGCGATCAGAAATAACGGTCGTTCGATGCCCGCATCGAAATCGAGGAGCTTCATGCGTCCGCCGCTGCCGGCAGTTCCTGCAGTCTGAAATCACGCGCTGCGGCGACGAAGCCCGAGAACAGCGGGTGCCCGTCGCGCGGACTCGACGTGAACTCGGGGTGAAACTGGCTGGCGACGAACCATGGGTGATCGCGCAACTCGATCGTCTCGACGAGCCCGTCGACCGAAAAGCCGGAAAATACGAGCCCGGCCGCCTGCAAGCGCTCGAGATAACGGTTATTGAACTCATAGCGATGGCGGTGACGCTCATGAATCGCGTCCTCGCCGTACAATTCCGCCACGAGGCTCCCGGACGCCAGCCGGCATTCCTGCGCGCCGAGCCGCATCGTGCCGCCGAGATCGGACTCCATCGAACGCTCCTTGCTCGTACCATCGATGTCCTGCCATTCAGTGATCAGCGCCACGACCGGATGCTCGGTCGCCGGATCGAACTCGGTGCTATGCGCACCGGCGAGCCCCGCCACGTTGCGGGCAAATTCAATGACCGCCGCTTGCAAGCCGAGGCAGATGCCGAGGTACGGAATCCGGTTCTCGCGCGCGTAACGGACCGTATTGATCTTCCCTTCGACGCCACGGTCGCCGAACCCGCCCGGCACCAAAATCGCATCGACGCCGTCGAGGCACGACAGGTTGTCACCTTCGACCTTGCCCGACTCGATGTAACGGACGTTGACCCGGGTCCGCGTCTGCAGACCGGCGTGCACCAGCGCTTCCGCCAGCGACTTGTAGGAGTCGCGCAAGTCCACGTACTTGCCGACCAGCGCAATCGTCACCTCGGCGTCCGAGTTGCGTTTGGCCGCAACGACGGCCTCCCATTCCGCGAGATCCGCCGGCGGCACGTCGAGGCCGAACTGCTCGACGATAATCTGGTCGATGCCCTGGTCGCGCAATACCATCGGCAGGCGATAAATGTCGTCGACATCCATTGCCGAGATAACCGCGCGCTCCTGCACATTCGTAAACAGTGCGATCTTGCGGCGCTGCTCGTCCGGCAGCGGCTGTTCGGAGCGGCACACGAGCACGTCCGGCTGGATGCCGATCGAGCGTAATTCCTTCACCGAGTGCTGGGTCGGCTTGGTCTTGATCTCCGCCGACGTCGCGATGTACGGCACCAGCGTCAGGTGCACGTACGCACAGCTGGAGCGGCCGAGGTCGACGCCAATCTGGCGAATCGCCTCCATGAATGGCAGTGACTCGATATCGCCGACCGTGCCGCCGATTTCGACGATGCAGATGTCCGCGTCGCCCGCGCCCATCGATACGCCGCGCTTGATTTCGTCCGTGACGTGCGGAATCACCTGAACCGTCGCGCCCAGATAGTCACCGCGACGCTCTTTCGCGATGACGCTGCCGTAGATGCGCCCGGTCGTAAAGTTGCTGTTGCGACCGGTCGTCGTGCGGACGAATCGCTCGTAGTGACCGAGGTCGAGATCTGTTTCGGTCCCGTCCGCGGTGACGAAGACCTCGCCGTGCTGAAACGGGCTCATCGTGCCCGGATCCACGTTCAGGTACGGATCCAGTTTCATCATGCTGATCTTGAGTCCGCGGGCCTCGAGGATCGCTCCGAGCGACGCCGCGGTTATTCCCTTACCCAGTGAGGAGACGACTCCTCCCGTTACGAATACGAATCGCGGCATCAGCTACCCAACCTGGCAAACGAAAAGCGGCGAACCGGCGATGCTGCTGTGCAACTCGCCTTTCGACCTGGAACGTGGAACCGTGGACACGGTGTTCCAAATTACCAGATCGACCGTTCCGCGACAATGGAAACGAACAGCAAACGCCGGCGGCGCCGGCCGTCAGACAGCCTCGGCATGGCCGTCCCAGCGCAGTCTTGACGCCGGGCCGAAGCGACGTGCGAGCTCCGCAGACGACCACAGGTCGCCGACCGCGACGAGTTCCCCGTCGATGAAAATCAGCGGCACATGCGCACGCATCCATGGGAAGACGCCCCGCGCCTGGAACAGTTTTTTCAATCGCTCGTGATGCGCCTGGTCGGCCCCGAGGAAGCGCTCCCCGCCGACGCGGAAGCTCACCGCCATATCGACGGCGCCGATAGCGGCCTGCGTATCACGATCGATGGCGAGGCGTCCGCGCACGGGTCCGAGATCGAGCGGCTCCAGGCCGTCCCACCGGTATTCGCCCGGCTGATCGGCCGTTGCGCGATCCGGGTCAACGGCGAGCACGTGGAGCCGGCCGCGATAACGGCGAATCTGCCCCCCACTCCAGTCGAGTACCGGCTGCCGGTCCGCACGCGCGGTCAAAAGTTGCTCGAGACCAGCGATCAGGCGTGCCTCGCCCGGCGGCAGCAGACCGCGCTCAAACAACGCATAGCGCACCAGGTTGCGCTGCCGTGGCGGATTCAGCGCGCGCAGACGTTCCAGGTCGATGACTCCGTCCCCGACGCAATCGTCGTAGTCGCGTAGCGCCGCCTCATCGAGCAGCGCGGAGCCTTCCGCCGCCAGCCGGGCGGTTCGTCCGACGGCCGCGTCGACGCCGGGCCAGCGCGCGCGCAGCAACGGAATGACGTTGTGGCGCAGATAGTTTCGATCGATCGACGTATCGACGTTGGTCGGGTCGTCGATCCAGGCCAGGTCGAATTCGCGCGCATACCGGTCGAGATCGTCGCGGCCGGCCGCGAGCAGCGGGCGCAGCAGCCACCCGCGCCCGAACTGCGCCCGCTCGGCAATGCCGGCGAGGCCGCGAATGCCGGTGCCGCGCAGCAGCCGTAGTAGCAACGTCTCGACCTGATCATCGGCATGATGCGCGGTCAGCAGCGCCTCGCCGTCTGCGAGCATCGATTCGAGTTCGGCATAGCGCGCGGCGCGCGCCGCGGCCTCAATACCCTGCCCCGATTCACGACTGACGACGACGCTGCGTGCTGCGAACGGCACCGCTAAAGCAGCGGCGAACCGGCGACAGTGATCGGACCAGGCGCCGGATTCCGGGTGCAGGCCATGATCGACGTGGACCGCCCGCAGCTCGACGTCGCCGAGGGCCCGAGCCAGCCGCTCGAGCGCGTGCAGCATCACGGTGGAATCGAGGCCGCCACTGAACGCCACGCACCAGCGCCGAAGCGATAAATCGGCTGTCATCGACGCCCGCAGGGTGTCGCGAACCGACGAACTGCTGTTACCCATGACCGGGAGCTATTGGGCGCCGCGCGGCCGGGGCTCAGCCGTCCTTGAACGCGCCCATCGATGCGATCCGATCGGTGCGGCGAGTCAGCAATTCGGGAACGTCCACGGTCTCGAGATCGCGCAGGTGCGCGATCAGTGCGTTCTGCAACGTCTGCGCCATCGCCTCCGGATCGCGGTGCGCGCTGCCGAGCGGCTCCGGAACGATCTCGTCGACGAGTCCGAGCTGCAGCAGGCGTTCGGCGGTGATACCCATCGCCTCGGCCGCGTCCTCGGCCTTTTCGGCGCTCTTCCACAGGATGCTCGCGCAACCCTCCGGAGAGATGACCGCATACACGGCGAATTCCAGCATCAGCACGCGGTCGGCCACGCCGATCGCAAGCGCGCCGCCGGAACCGCCCTCGCCGATCACGACGCTGATGATCGGAGTTTTGAGTCGCGACATTTCGAACAGGTTGCGCGCGATCGCCTCGCTCTGCCCGCGTTCTTCTGCGCCAATGCCCGGATACGCGCCCGGCGTGTCGATCAGCGTCACGACCGGGACGCGGAATCGCTCCGCCATCTTCATCAGGCGGAGTGCTTTGCGATACCCCTCGGGCTTCGTCATGCCGTAATTGCGCAAGACGCGAGATTTCGTATTGCGCCCCTTCTGGTGGCCGATGAACATCACTGGTTTGCCGTCCAGCCGGCCGAGGCCACCGACAATGGCGGCATCGTCCGCGTACATCCGGTCGCCATGCAATTCCTGGAAATCCGGGCTGATCGCGGCGATGTAGTCGAGGGTGTACGGCCGCAGCGGATGACGCGCAATCTGTGCGACCTGCCATGCGCTGAGGTCGGAGAAAATCGACTTCGTCAGCGACTCACTCTTGGCCTTGAGCCGCGTAATCTCATCGTTAATGTTGACTTCGGAGTCGTCCCCGACGAAGCGCAATTCGTCGATTTTCGCCTCCAGTTCGGCGATCGGCTGCTCGAAATCGAGAAACTTGAGATCCATGGCGGCAACCCTAAACGGTGCGCGATTTCGTTACAAGACCGCGCCTCAGGTGGAAGATGCGGGTCGACGACGCGGGTTGATCGCGTGGGCCAGCGAGTCAGGCCGGCGACTTGTAAATGAAGCGAAAGCCGTCGTCGCCGACGATGCGTGCGAGATGCTCGCGCAATTCGCGACTCGGACGTACCGACCAGTCGTCGCCGAGCCGCACACGCGCCTGCGCATCCGGGCGCAAATAGAACAGGCTGATCTCGCAGCGACCCGGCCGGTAGGGTTCGAGCACCGATTTCAGCAGCTGCGGGTCGAGCTGGCCGCTCGCGGATTCGCGCCAGCGAATGATCAGGTTATCGGCCTTCGATTCGACGAGGCGATCGATATCGGTGACCTCGGTGCCGTTCAGGCGCCAGCCATTGATGAAGTCATCGAAGCGCAGCTTGCCCGCGACGACCACGATCGACTCCGGCGTCAGCAGGTGCCGGTAGCGATCGTATGCGTCCTGATACAGGCTCACCTCGAGTCGACCCTCGCCGTCATCGAGCTCGAACGTGACCCGCCCGCCGCGTTTGCGCAGGCCGGTCACGAGCCCCGCCGCCGAACATGCCTTGCCCCCGGACCACGGCTTGTCGCCATTTTGCTTCGGCGCCGCCGCAGCGGTTAGCCCGGTCAGCGTGCCGGACGACACGAACGGGCCGTCGCTGCGGTACTCGTCGAAAGGATGCCCGCTCATGTAGAGACCCAGGCTCTCGCGTTCTGCTTCGAGTCGCTGCCGATAACCGCAATCGGGCTGCGTTTCGATCTGTGGCAGCGGGGCCGCGGCCACGTCGCCGTCGCCGTCCGGCGCCGCGAATAGATCGTCCTGACCGGAATCCCGCGAGCGCGCAGCCTGCTCGGCGTGACCGAGCGCGGCCGGCACGCGCGCCAACAGGCTCGGCCGGTTCGGACCGAGCACATCCATCGCGCCCGACTTGATCAGCGCCTCGATCGCGCGCCTGCCGATCCGATGGTCGTGCACCCGGTCACAGAAATCGTCGAGCGATTCAAACGGTCCGGACTCCCTCGCCGCGATGATCTGCTCCGCGGCCCCGTGGCCGAGGCCCTTCAGTGCCGCCAGTCCGTAACGAATCGTCGCATCATCGCGAATCTCGAAGACGCTGGCCGAGTCGTTAATGTCGGGCGGCAGCAACACGAGGCCGTTGCTCTCGCAGTCCCGCTTTAGAATGACGAGCCGATCCGTGTCGTCCATCTCGGAGCTCAGCACCGCGGCCATCAGCGCGGCGGGATAATGCGCCTTCAACCACGCCGTCTGGTTCGACAGCAACGCGTACGCCGCGGAATGCGACTTGTTGAAGCCGTACCCGGCAAATTTTTCGATCAGGTCGAAAATCCGCGTCGCGAGTTTCGCTTCAACGCCACGCTCGACCGCACCGTCGACAAACCCGGAGCGCTGCTTGGCCATTTCCTCCGGCTTCTTCTTGCCCATCGCACGCCGCAGAATGTCGGCGCCGCCGAGTGAGTATCCGGACAGCCGCTGCGCGATTTGCATAACCTGTTCCTGGTACAGGATCACACCGTAGGTACTCTGCAGCACTGGTTCGAGGTCCGGATGAAAATAGTCGATCGCCGCGGTGCTGTTCGCATGCTTGCGCTCGATAAAGTCGTCGACCATTCCCGATTGCAGCGGTCCCGGCCGGAACAGCGCATTCAACGCCACGATGTCCTCGAAGTGATCCGGTTTCAGGCGCTTGACGAGTTCGCGCATGCCGCGCGATTCCAGCTGAAATACGGCCGTCGTATTGCCGGCCTGCAGCAGCGCGAAAGTTGCGGGATCGTCCAGGGGTATGCGCGCGATGTCGACCGGCCCCTGGTCCTCGGTGCGACAGCGCGCGTTAATCGTCCGGACCGCATGATCGATGATCGTCAGCGTGCGCAGGCCGAGAAAATCGAACTTGACCAGGCCGGCGGCTTCGACGTCATCCTTGTCGAACTGCGTGACGGTCGCTTTCTCGCCCTCGACCTGGAACAGCGGCGTGAAGTCGGTAATTGTCGACGGCGCTATCACCACGCCACCGGCATGCTTGCCGGCATTGCGCACGAGACCCTCGAGCTGTTTCGCGAGGTCTATGACCGCGCGCACTTCCTCGTCCTCGACGTATAGCGCCTTTAGCTCTTGCTCCTGTTCGAGCGCTTTGGCCAATGTCATGCCGACTTCGAACGGAATCAGTTTCGCGATCCGGTCGACGAAACCATACGGATGACTCAGCACCCGTCCGACGTCGCGCACGACCGCCTTCGCCGCCATCGTGCCGTAGGTGATGATCTGCGACACGCGATCGCGCCCGTAGCGTTCGCCGACGTAGTCGATGACCCGGTCGCGACCGGCAATGCAGAAGTCGATGTCGAAATCCGGCATCGATACGCGCTCGGGATTCAGGAAGCGCTCGAACAGCAGTTCGTGCTCGATCGGATCGAGATCCGTGATACCGAGCACCCAGGCAACCAGCGAGCCCGCGCCTGATCCGCGCCCGGGGCCGACCGGAATATCGTTATCGACGGACCAGCGAATAAAGTCGGCGACGATCAGAAAGTATCCCGGGAAGCCCATTGCGTGAATAACGCCGAGCTCCCGATTAAGCCGGTCGCGATAGGCGTCGGGTACGGTCTCGAATTCGTCGACGTCGAGCCGCCGGCAAAGCCCGTTGCGCGCCTCGCTGTCGAGAAAGTCGTCCGTCGACATACCTTTGGGCACCGCGAATTCCGGCAGATGCGATTCGCCGAGCGACAAAACGACCGTGCAACGGCGCGCGATTTCCACGGTGTTGTCGAGCGCTTCCGGCAAGTCCGCGAACAGCTCGACCATCTCGTCCGGCGTGCGCAGATATTGCTGCTCGCTGTAATCGCGCGGTCGTGAACCGTCACCGAGTACTCGCCCCTGCTGAATACAGACACGTGCCTCGTGCGCCTCGAAGTCCTCCGGACGAAGGAAACGCACGTCGTTCGTCGCGACAACGGGACAGCCGGACGCGGCGGCGAGCTCAACGGCGGCGTGGATATAGTTTTCTTCCTGTGGCCGACCAGTCCGTTGGAGTTCAATATAGAAATCGCCGCCGAACAACTCGCGCATATCGTCGGCGAAGAGCCGCGCGTCATCGCGCTTGTCGTTCAGCAGCCCCCGCGCGACGGCACCATCGCGGCCGCCGGACAACGCCATCAGTCCCTCTGCAGCGCCGTCCAGCCAGTCGCGCCGCAGGATCGGCATGCCGTGTTCCTGACCGTCGCGGTATGCGCGGGTCAACAACTCCGACAGGTTGCGATAGCCGGCATTATCTCGGCACAGCAAGATCAGACGCGTCGGCTCCTCCCCTGTCGCGACGTCGTGCCGCAACCAGACGTCCGCGCCGATGATCGGCTTGATTCCGGCGTCGAGCGCCGCCCGATAAAACTTGACCATCGCAAACAGATTGTTTTGATCGGTCATCGCGACGGCGGGCATTCCTGCCTTCGCGGTCGTGGCCATCAGTTCTTTGACCCGCACGACGCTGTCGACGATCGAAAATTCCGTGTGCAGATTCAGGTGGACGAAGCGCGCACTCATCAACAGGCACCGCCGGCGCCAAGCGCCTCCCGGACCGGCCGGAAACTGCGCCGGTGAGCGGAGCACGGACCGATGCGAGCGAGCGCGTCGCGATGCGCAGCGGTCGGATAGCCCTTGTTGCGGGCAAAGCCGTAGCCCGGAAACTGCACGTCGAGATCCCGCATCACGCGATCGCGCGTAACCTTGGCCAGAATCGACGCCGCCCCGATTGCCGGACAACAGCGATCGCCGCCGACGACGGTCTCGGTCAGCCCCGGAAAACCGGGCAGGTCCGGCGCGCGATTGCCGTCGATGCGCAGCAGACCAGGCAATTGCGCGAGACCTTCGACTGCGCGCCGCATCGCCAGCATCGTGGCATGCAGGATATTCAGGTCGTCAATTTCCACGACGTCCGCGCGTCCGATTGCCCACGCGCGCGCTTCACGCCGTATGACCTCGAACAGTTCTTCGCGACGCACGGCCGTGAGTTGTTTCGAATCCCGCACGCCATCAATCTTCTGCCCGGGCGCGAGCACCACGACGGCGGCAACGACCGGTCCAGCCAGCGGCCCGCGGCCCGCCTCATCGACCCCGCCAACGGGCACGTCAACGAGCGCGCAATCGGGGTCACTTTGAATTCGTTCGCGCACGATCATCTCACTCGCCACCGCCGTCACCCGGCACCAGGCCGAGGACGTCCAGAACCTCCACCGCCGATCGCTTGCCCGCCGACCGCCTCATTTGATCATGCAACGCGCTGAACGATTTCTCCAGTTCCGCTCGCTCCGCCGGCGAGTCGATCAGGTGCAAGACACGCTCCGCGAGCGCGGCCGGCGATGCAGCGCCTTGCAGGAGTTCAGGCACGAGCGGACGGTCGGCCAGCAGATTCGGTAACGACATGTACTTGACCTTGATCAGCCGGAATACCCGGCCGACGAGGTAGCTCAGCGGGGACAGCTTGTACGCGACGACCATTGGGCGCTTCATCAGCATCGCTTCGAGCGTGACCGTGCCCGACGCGAGCAGCGCTGCGTCGCAGGCCGCGAGCACGTCTTGGGCGCGCCCGTCGTGGATGCGCACGTCGCAGTCCGGCGCCAGCTGCCGAAACTGACCGGTGAGCTCCTCGCGCAGCGCTGCCGTGGCGGCAGGCACGGCGAACACGATCGCCGGCCGACTGGCCGCGATGCGCGCAGCCGCCCGCGCGAACGTCGGGCCGATGCGCGTGACTTCTCCCGCGCGGCTGCCGGGCAGGATCGCGACGACCGGCGTCGCGGGCAAGCCGAGGCGCTGCCGCGCGCCTGCCCGATCGACGTCGTCGCCGATTTCGTCGGCGAGCGGGTGCCCGACGAATCTCCCGTCGATGCCGTGCCGCGCCAGGAATTCAGGCTCGAATGGCAGCAGGCACAGCACCCGGTCGCAAGCCTTGCGGATCGTGCTGACGCGCGACTCGCGCCACGCCCAGACCGACGGGCAAACGTAGTGGACCGTCGGTATGCCGGCGCGTTTGGCGGTTTTTTCGATCCGCAGGTTGAAGTCCGGCGCATCGATGCCGAGCAGCAAGTCAGGTGGATCATCGCGCAGCCGACACTCGATCTCGCGCTTGATCCGCAGCAGGCGCGGCAGATGCGCGAGCACCTCGAACAATCCCATGACCGCCAGGTCCTGCGCGTCGAACCACGCCTTGCAGCCCGCCTCCCGCATGGCCGGGCCCGCGACGCCCTCGAAGGTCAGATCGGGACGCAGCGCTGCCGCGCTGCGGATGAAACTCGCGCCCAGTCGATCGCCGGACGCTTCTCCGGCGATAACGACGATTCTCGGCATCGGGGCGCGTGAAGAACTAACGCAGCAGCCCGCGCTCGGACCGCTCGATAAATTCGACGAGGATCTGCAGCTCCGGCTGCTCCGGTACGCGTTCGCCCAGCTGCTCGACGACATCGGCAATCAGCGCCTCGGAGCGGTAGATCATGCGGTAGGCTTCTTTCAGATTCCGGATCTGGTCGCGACTGAAACCCCGCCGCTGCAAGCCTTCGGAGTTGATGCCGCGCGGATGCGGCGGTTGGCCGAACGCGAGCACGTACGGCGGCACATCCTTGCCGATGCCGCCATAGGCGCCGATGAACGCATGCGCGCCGACGCTGCAAAACTGGTGCACCGCCGCGAACGCGCTGAGCATCGCGTGATCACCGATCGTAACGTGCCCGGCCAGCGTGCTGCCGTTGGCCATGATCACGTCGGTACCGACGTCGCAGTCGTGCGCGATATGCGAATACGCCATGATCCAGTTGTCATCACCCACCGTCGTGATACCGCGATCCTGGGTCGTGCCACGATTCATCGTCACGTACTCGCGAATCGTGTTGCGCGCGCCGATTTCGAGCCGCGTATCCTCACCCGCGAAATTCTTGTCCTGCGGATCATCGCCGATTGACGAGAACGGATAGAAGCGGTTATCCGGTCCGATTTTCGTCGGCCCCTTGAACGCGCAATGCGTGCCGATCTCGCAGCCGGCGGCGATTTCCACCTGGGCGCCAACGACGGTGTACGCACCGATTCGGACTCCGTCCGCGACGTGCGCATCCGGCGAAATGATCGCGGTCGGGTGAATTAACGGTTCGTCAGTCATGCGTCACCGCGCTCGTTGCGTAACTGTTTCTCGACCTTGCGCAGGCGGCGCGACATGTCGTCGAGCTGCCCGTAGCGAACGACGTTCCGGCGCCAGATCTTGATGTCAGCGGCATTCGCCGGAAAGCCGCCGTATGCGCCGGGCTTGGCGATCGAATTCGCGACGCCGGTGCCGGCCGCGAGCAACACCTGGTCGCAAATGCTGATGTGGCCGGCGATGATACTGGCGCCGCCGATCATGCAGCGCGAACCGATAGTCGAACTGCCGGCGACCCCGGTCAGCGCCGCCATCGCCGTATGTTCGCCAATGGCCACGTTGTGCGCGATTTGAATCTGGTTGTCGAGCTTGGCGCCGTTACCGATCACCGTATCGTCGATCGCGCCGCGATCGATCGTCGTATTCGCCCCGATCTCGACGTCGGCGCCGATCTCGACGCTGCCGACCTGTGGCACCTTGGTCCAGCCCTGATCATCCTGCGCGATACCGAAGCCATCAGAACCGACCACGGCACCGCTGTGCAGGATGCAGCGCGGACCGATGCGGACGTCGTGATAGACGGTCACGTTGCTCATCAGGCGGCAATCGTCCCCGACGCGCGCATGACGACCAACGACCGTATTCGAACCGATGTAGACCCGCTCGCCGAGCACCGCGCCGCGCTCGACAACGCCGCCGGGTGCGATTTCGCACGACGGTGGAACATCCGCATCCTCCGCGACGAACGCGCCGCGATGAACGCCGGGCTGCAGCGGCTCGGCGGGATGCAGGATCGTCGCGACGTGCGCGTACGTCGCATACGGATTGGCGGACACGAGCGCCGCCGCGGGGCAGGCGGCGACGTCGTCGGCGCCGACGATTACCGCCGCGGCTCGAGTCGATTCGAGCTGCGGGCGATACGTGTCGTTCGCGAGAAAAGATATCGAGGCGCCGTCGGCATGCTGGAGGGTGGCGACCCGCTCCACGCTAATGTCCGGATCGCCATGCAATTCACAGCCGAAACGGCCGGCGATATCACCGAGAGTCAGGCTCATCAGGCGCTTCAGCCGCCGCCCGCGGCGCCGAAGCTCGTCTTCAGTCCTTCGAGCACCTGCTCGGTAATGTCGATCGCCTCGCTGGCGTAGAGCACGCCGTCGCTGACGACCAGGTCGAATCCGGCCTGCGCCGCATAGGTCTGCACCTCGCGCAGCAGTTCGCCCTGCAGCTTCCGCAAGGCTTCGTTGCGGCGCAGGTTGATGTCCTCGGTGAACTCCTGCTGCTGGCGATTGAGCTCGCGCTCGTCGCGGCGCAACTCGTTTTCCGCATTGCGGCGCTCTTCGGCCCCCATGACGTCGAGATCGCGCTGAATCTGGTCCTGCCTTTCCTTCAGCTCGGCCTGCAGCGCAACGACCTCTCGCTGCCGCGGCGCAAATTCTTCCTGCAAGGCTTCCATCGCCACGGTCGCCTGCGGTGACTCGCTAATCAGCCGGCCCACGTTGACGAAGCCGATCTTGAGCTGCTGCGCACTAACCGCGCTGGCCGCCATAAGAAAAATTAAGCAAATCAATAATTTAGATGTCATTGCTGATGTTCTACTCATCATTCATTTCCTGTCGTAAAAAGCCTAGAACGCGCCGCCGATCGAGAACTGGAAGCGCTCGGTCTGATCGCCGAAACGACCGCCGCCGAACGAATCCGCGTTGAGCGGGAACGCATAGCTGAACCGGAACAACCCCAGGGGCGCAAGCCATTGGACCGCAGCACCGTAGGACATTCTAAGGTCCTGATCGTCGTATTGATAAGTGATTTCGTTGTTTTCGTTACACGTCGTCCTGTCATTGGTGACACAGGTCGTATCGTAAAACACTACGTCATCGTCGGAATAGACATTGCCGGCGTCAAAAAACAGCGAGAAGCGTGACCGCGTCTGCCACTTCTGCGGTATTGGCAAGATCAGCTCGGCCTGCCCGGCCGCAAGGATGTTGCCGCCATAAGGGTTACCGAACGTATCCCGCGGTCCAAGGCTGTTCTCGCGGAACCCGCGCACCGAGTTCGGCCCGCCGCCGAAGTAATTTTTGTACGGCGGGATCGCTGTCGTGGTCCCGAACGCCTTGCCGTAGCGAAGGTCGGTATTCAGCGAAAAGGTGAAATACCGTGTCAGCGGCAGGAGCTGCGTAAAGCTGTAAGTTGCGGTCCAGAACTCGATATCGCTGCCCGGCACGGTCGCGTTCAGCAGCAGGCGCTGCCGCGAACCTCGCGTGGCGAATAGCGAACGGTTGCGACTGTCATAGACCCATCCGGCGATCAGGTCGAACGTATTGAACTTCGTGCCGCCGACGCCGCTCTCGACGAACGTGTCGCCATTGTTCAAGACCCAATCCTGCGCCTGCAGCGTGCTGCCCCTGCTGGCGAGCAGCTCTGAACCGTTATACGCGACACCGAGTATCAGGCTCTGGAACTCCGACAGCGGATAACTGAATTCGAGCCGCAGTGACACGTTCTGCGTATCGAGCTCGGACGCGTCGGACGTGAACTGCGTGATGTCGGAATAAGACGCGCTGATCGTTCGACTCACGCCGTTGATCGTGCTGTACGGATTCGTATGCGATGCGCTGTATATCGTTCGGAACTCGCCGGTGTTGATGTCCGCGGCCACCCGGTTCCCGGTGCCGAAGAAATTGGTGTGCACGAAATTGACGTTGAAAATCAGACCCTGAGCCTCGGAGAAACCCAGGCCGCCGCCGAACTGGCCGGGCAGACCTTCCTTGAGCTCGAATTCGACATCAACCAGGTCCGGCGTCCCGGGCACGGGATTCGTCTCGACCGCGACCTCCTCGATGTAAGGCAGGCGCTGCAGTCGGACGCGCGAGCGCTCGACCTTGCTGTTCGACAGGTAAGCGCCCTCGAACTGACGCATCTCGCGCCGGAACACATCGTCGTTGACCGAGTCCGCGCCGTTGAAGATGACACGGCGCACGTAGACGCGATTCTTCGGCTCAACGTACAGGGTCAGCGACACGGTCTTCGCCTCGCGGTCGAGTTCCGGCACCGGCTCGATCGACGCGAAAGCGTAACCTTCCTCACCGAGGCGCAAGCGGATCAGGTCCGCGCTGCTGGAAATCAGCCGCTGCGAGTATATCTGGCCGGGCTTCACGGCGACGTACGGGTTCAACGCCTGCTGCGGCAGGATCAACTCCCCGGCGAGGCGCACATCCTCGATCGTATACCGGTCGCCTTCGACGATATTGATCGTGACGAAAATGTCTTCCTTGCTGGGCGAAATCGCCACTTGCGTCGATTCGATCGCGAAATCCGCGAATCCGCGGTCCATGTAGTACGAACGCAATGTCTCGAGATCGCCCGCCAGCGCTTCGCGGGAATAGCGATCATCCTGACGAATGAACGAGAGCAGGTTCGGCGTCCGCAACTCGAACGCGTCGACCAGGTCCTTGTCCTTGAAGGCCTCGTTGCCGACGATATTGATCTGCCGGATGCGCGCGCGGTCGCCCTCTTTGATGTTGATCGCAATCTGGACCTTGTTGCCCGGCACCTCGATGACTTCGCTCGTCACCTTCGCCGCGTACTTGCCCTGGCTGAAGTACTGATCGGTCAGCGATTGTTCGACCTCATCGACGACCGACCGATTGAACGTTCTGCCCGCTTTGAGCCCGATTTGTGCGAGCGGCTCCTCGAGGTCCTCGGTCTTGATGTCCTTGTTGCCTTCGATCGTGAACGACTCGATCGACGGCCGCTCCGACACCGCGATGATCAACGTGCCATCGTCCCAGCGCAATTCGACGTCCTTGAAGAACCCGGTGCCGTAAACGGCGCGCGTCGCTTCCTGGATGCGCTGCTGATCGACTGCATCGCCGATGTTGACCGGCAAGTAATTAAACACGGTGCCGTCGGATATCCGCTGCAAGCCTTCGACGCGAATGTTGCGCACGACGAGTTCCTGCGCCACGGCAGCGTTCGCCAGCGACAACGCACACAGCAACAGGAACGCCCGCGGGCCGGCGATTTTTCGACTCAGTCCGATCGCTCGATCCATGCCAGCATCAGCCGAAAATTCGCGACAGGTCGTTGTAGAACGCGAAGCTCATCAGCAACAGCAGGAAAACGATCCCCATCTGCTGCCCGATCAATTGCGCCCGCTCGGACAATGGACTGCCCTTCAGGCCTTCGACGAGCTGGTAGAAAATCTGCCCGCCGTCCAGCAGCGGTATCGGCAGCAGATTCAAAATACCCAGGCTGATGCTGACGATCGCCAGAAAACTGAGAAATTGCGCCAAGCCAATACTCGCGCTGACGCCGGCATATTGCGCGATGTTGATCGGGCCGCTGATGTTCTTTACCGACACATCACCGACCACCATGCTGCCGATCATGCGCACGGTCAGTGCCGACATCTCCCAGGTCTTCGCCGCCGCACGACCGAGCGCATCCGCCGGGCCGTAGCGCTGCTCGGCCCGCATCGACTCCAGCAGGCCCTCGGGCACGCGCACGGATGCACCGATCCGGCCGTACGTCTCACCGTCCGACTCCGCTTCACCGATCTCGATCTCGAGCGGGACTTCGACATCGTTACGCAACACCGTGATCGCAACTCGCTGGTTCGCCCGGGCACGCACGTAGTCGACCCACTGCGGCCACGACTCGATCCTCTCGCCACGCGCCGTCAGCACCAGGTCCCCCGGCAGCATTCCGGCCCGCTCCGCCGGTCCGCCCGGCGTGAGTTCGTCGATGACCGGCGGCAGGTTCGGCGACCATGGCACGAAGCCGAGACCCTTGAGCAGCTGCCCCGGTTCGGTCAGCTCCGACTCACGGCCCGCGCTGCGCAACACGATCGCGCGCTGCGACCCGTCCGCACCGACAACCGCCATCGGTATGTCCCCGTCGGTCAGCATTTCATTCAGCATCGCCAGAATCGCGCCTTCCCACGTGCCGACATCGCGCTCACCCACGCCCACGACCTGATCGCCGGCGAGCATGCCGGCTTCGGCCGCGATCGATCCGGCCTCGACGTCGCCGACCACGGGCTTGGCCCCGGGCACACCGATGACAAACATGCACCAGTAGGCAACGATAGCGAATAAAAAGTTCAGGCCGGGTCCGGCCGCGAGTACGGCGACCTTGGCCGGCCCGCTCTGCCGGTTGAATGCGCGATGCTGCTCATTCAGCGGCACCACACAATCGCGCTCGTCGAGCAGCTTGACGTAACCGCCGATAGGGATCGCGGAAATGCAGTACTCGGTCTGGTCGTCGCCGTAGTGCTTCGACCACAGGACACGCCCGAAGCCGATCGAGAACCGCAGCACCTTGACGCCCATCATCCGCGCGACGATGTAGTGGCCCCATTCGTGCACCGCAACGAGAATCGCGATCGCGACGATAAATGCTGCGGCGGAAGTTAAAAAACCAGTCATCAATAGTCCATTATCAATTCTGGAACAGGCCCAGCCGGACGAATGCGAACACGAACAGTGGCACAGCCGCGGTCACGCTGTCGACCCGGTCCAGCACGCCGCCATGCCCGGGAAAGAGGTTACCACTATCCTTCAGGCCCGCGTTGCGCTTGAACATGCTGACCGTCAGGTCACCAACGACCGAAATCGCGCCGACGGCCAGACCCAGCGGCACGAGGACGATTGGCGACTCGTCGAACCACAGCGCCCCGCACGCTGCGGTCACCGCCGCGGCGATCAGTCCGCCGATCAGCCCCTCCCAGGTCTTTCCGGGGCTGACACTGGGCGCGAGCTTGGTGCGCCCGAACCGCCGCCCGACGAAATATGCGCCGATATCGGCCGCCCAGACCATTGCGAGCACGAACAACACGTAGGCCGGACCGTTGTCACCCGCTTCTATCAGCGTAACGATGCCAACCCACGCCGGCACGATGACGAGAAAGCCGCAGAATGCGCCGACATCGCGACGAATCGGCGTCGGATAGCGCATGACCCAGATGAATGCGCACAACCACCATGCCAGTGACAGCCAGAGCAAAGGCATGAGCGCGCCGCGATCCGGGAAGAACGCCAGCAGGCCTGCAAGCAACGCGACCAATGCGGCCACGTAAGCGAGGCGCGGCCCCAGCGCATGCAGCGCGAGAAAACCGCTCCACTCCCAGGCCGCGACGACGACAAAGAACCCCAGCACGCCGATCCCGGCGACCGGCGGCAGCACGAAAAAGACGAGCAGCAATACGGCGACGAGTACGACCGCAGTGATGATCCGCTGCATTAGTTTAGTCATACGCTTAACCGTCCGCTCCGGCGGTGCATCAGGCCACGCAACGAAAACGCGGAACCGTGCATGACCGGGCCCCGCTCAGTCGACGCCGGCCTTCTTTTGCAGGTCGCCGACGCGACCGAAGCGCCGCTCGCGGCCGGCGAAAAAATCGAAAGCGGCCGCCAGATCCCGATCGGCAAAGTCCGGCCACAGTGTCTCCGTAAACCAGATTTCGGTGTAGGCAAAATCCCACAGCAGGAAATTACTGACACGCGCTTCCCCGCCGGTGCGTATCAGCAGGTCGGGCTCCGGCAGCCCGGCGAGCGACGTGTGTCGCGCCAGGACCGATTCGTCAATGTCTGCCGGGTCGAGTTCTCCGGCGCGGGCCTTTGCCGCTACACGCTGGGCGGCCTGCACGATGTCCCAGCGGCCGCCGAACGCGACCGCAAGCACGAGCGTCATCCGCGAGTTGCCGGCGGTGCGCGCCTCGGCGTCCGCCATGCGTTTCTGCAGGATCGTCGGCAGGCTGTCGCGCGCGCCGACGAAACGCAGCCGAATCCCGTTGTCGTGCAGCGCCTCGACCTCGCGCTGCAGGACTTCCACGAAGAGACGCATCAGCGCGTTGACCTCGTCGACCGGCCGGTTCCAGTTTTCGCTGCTGAACGCAAACAGCGTCAGCGCCTCGACGCCCGCCTGCGCGCAAGCCTCGACGATCGCGCGAGCCGATTTGACCCCGGCCCGGTGCCCGGCGAAGCGCGGTTTCGCGTGCTGGTTTGCCCAGCGGCCGTTGCCGTCCATGATCACGGCCACGTGCCGTGGCAGGGCGGCTGCAGACTTGTCGGGGTTCGCACTCAATTCAATTCTCGATAACTTATAAAGAAATCTTTAAAACTCCATGATTTCTTTCTCTTTTTCCTCGCATACCTTGTCGATCGTTGCGACATGCGCGTCGGTAAGCGCCTGAATGTCCTGCTGCGCCCGCCGCTCGTCGTCTTCGGTGATCTCCTTTTCCTTCAGCAGATCCTTGACGTGATGCAGGCAATCGCGGCGGATATTGCGCACTGCAATCCTGACGTTTTCGGCATCGTGCTTGACGACCTTGACCAGGTCGCGCCGACGTTCTTCGGTCAGGACCGGCAACGGCACGCGGATCACCGCGCCGGCCGTGGTCGGCGTCAGCCCGAGGTCGGAATTCATAATCGCCTTCTCGATGACGGGGATCATCTGCTGCTCCCACGGGGTCAGGCTCAGCGTCCGCGAGTCCTCGACCGCGACGTTCGCCACCTGGTTCAGCGGCGTGTCGGCGCCGTAGTAATCGACGTGAATGTGATCGAGCAAGCCGACATGGGCGCGACCGGTTCTGAGCTTTTTGAAAGTTTCGCCCAGCGCCGCAACACTCTTGTCCATTCGCGTATCGGCGTCTTTCTTAATGTCTTCGAGCATGTCCGTGGTCCTCTCGGTGCTGGCCTGTCCGCGCGCACTCAGTCGCGGACGATGGTGCCGACATCGGCGCCGTCGACGAGCCGCACCAGCGACCCCGGCTGCGTCAGGTCGAACACCCGGATCGGTAAGTCGTTGTCGCGACACATCACCACGGCCGTAGCGTCCATCACGTTGAGCTTGTCGGTCAATACCTTGTCGAACGTCAGTTCCGGATAATGCGTCGCATCCGGCGTTTGCATCGGATCTGCGGAGTAGACGCCGTCAACCTTGGTCGCCTTGACCAGCAGGTCCGCGCCGATCTCTATCGCCCGCAGGGCTGCAGCGGTATCGGTCGTGAAGAACGGATTGCCGGTGCCGGCCGCAAATATTGCCACCCTGCCCTTCTCCAGGTGCCGGACGGCGCGGCGCCGGATGTAATCCTCGGAAATCTGGTGAATCTGTAGCGCGGACATCACCCGCGCCTGCACATCGAGCCGTTCGAGCGCATCCTGCATCGCGAGCGAATTGATGACCGTCGCGAGCATGCCCATGTGATCGCCGGTGACGCGATCCATGCCGGCCCGCGCCAGGCCCGCGCCGCGGAAGATATTGCCGCCGCCGATCACGACCCCGATCTCGACGCCCCGCGAGTGGATCTCGCGAATGTCCTGCGCAATTCCGCGGAGCATGTTCGGATCGATACCGTAATCTTCTGCGCCGAGCAGCGCTTCGCCGCTGAGCTTAAGAAGAATCCGGCTGAAGGGTAGCGTCGTCACGCCTGCGCGTTGACCTGTGCCTGGACTTCCTCCGCGAAGTTCTCCACCTTTTTCTCGATGCCCTCGCCGACCTCGAGACGGCAAAAGCCGTGGACACTCGCCCCGGCCTTGTCGAGCAGCTTGCCGACGCTGACATCCGGATCCTTGACGAACGGTTGACCGAGCAACGTGATTTCATTCAGATACTTGCGCATCCGGCCCTCGACCATCTTCTCGACAATGTTCTCCGGCTTGCCCTCCTGCGCCGCCTGGTCGGCGAGGATCTTGCGCTCCTTGTCGAGCGCCTCCGCCGGCACGCCGTCGGCATTCAGATAGGCCGGATTCGTAGCCGCTATGTGCATTGCGACGTCACGCCGCAGCTGCTCGTCGCCGCCTTCGACGTCGACGACGACGCCGATCTTGACGCCGTGCAGGTAACTGCCGATTGCGCCGGTCGGAGAGGTTTGCTCAAAGCGGCGAATCGAGACGTTCTCGCCGATCTTCGCGATCAACGCGTTGCGCGCATCGTCAAACGTGCCGCCATCGGCGGGCAGCGCCAGAAGCGCCGCGACATCGGCCGGCTGCTGCTCGAGGACGAGCCGCGCAGCCTGTTTTGCGAACGCGACGAAATTCTCGTCTTTGGCGACGAAATCCGTTTCGCAATTGACTTCCACGATAGCGGCAGCGGCGTCGCTGATCGCGATCTCGATCACGCCTTCCGCCGCGATCCGCCCCGACTTTTTCGCCGCGGAGGCCTGACCGTGCTTGCGCAGGTATTCCTGGGCCGCGTCCAGGTCACCGTCGGTTTCGACGAGTGCCTTTTTACACTCCATCATGCCCGCGCCGGTCAGCTCGCGGAGTTCTTTGACCAAACTGGCTGTGATCGTCATGTCCGTGATCTCGATTTGCGTCCCGATCGCGGTCGACCAGGACTTTTACTAGTCTTTCTTCTCTTCTTTCGCGTCGGCGTCGGCGTCGGCGTCAACGTCCGCTTTCGCGTCGGCGTCGGGTTCCGCGTCAGCGCCGCCGGCCGCATCCGCGTCGGCCGCATCCGCGTCGGCCGCTGCCGCAGGCGCTGCGGCCTCGGGCGCGGCAACCTCAGGCTCCGCCGTCGCGTCCGGCGCGTCCGGCTCGGCCGGCTCGGCCGATTCGGCAGACTCGGCCGATTCGGCGGCCGCGGCCTCTTCTGCCGCTGCCGTCGCTCGTTTTGCGCTCGGATCGGCTTTGACGACCGCGCTTGCCGCCCCGCGAGCCTGGCGGGCACCGCCGCGCTTCGGCTTCTGTTCGGCCGGCCGCCCTTCCGCGTCGAGCTCGACGAATTCGTCCTCGCCGATCGGCAGCGCAGGCAGCGACTCCTTGCCGAGCAGCACCGCAT
>JBPCXI010000043.1:0-3235 GCA_051008895.1 Gammaproteobacteria bacterium
CGCTGCCGCCGCAGATCATGAGCGAACTCGAAGCGACGTTCGACGCCCCGGTCATCGAAGCCTACGGCATGACCGAAGCGGCGCATCAGATGGCCTGCAATCCGCTGCCGCCGCGCGAGCGCAAACCCGGCAGTGTCGGCGTCGCGGCCGGCCCCGAAGTCGCGATCATGGATGCGGCCGGACAGCTGTTGCCAGTCGGTCAGATCGCCGAAGTCGTCATTCGCGGTGCCAACGTCACGTCCGGCTACCGGAACAACGACGCGGCGAACGCCGAAGCGTTTGTCGACGACTGGTTCCGCACCGGCGACCAGGGCGTCATCGATGCCGACGGCTATTTGCGTCTCACCGGCCGGCTGAAGGAAATCATCAATCGTGGCGGCGAAAAGATTTCGCCGCGCGAGGTCGACGAGATCTTGCTCGACCACCCGGACGTCGCGCAGGTCGTCACGTTCGCGATGCCGCATGCGAAGCTCGGCGAAGACGTCGCGGCCGCGATCGTACTTAACGACGGCGCGAATGCGACCGACGCGGATATCCGCAAATTCGCGAGCGTAAAACTTGCCGACTTCAAGGTGCCGCGCAAGATTCTGTTCGTCGACGAAATCCCGAAAGGCGCGACCGGAAAGTTGCAGCGGATCGGCCTCGCCGCGAAACTTGGCCTGACATGAGCGGATACTCCGACACAATGCGATGAAGACGTGATGAAGACGCGATGAAGATCTGCGTCTACGGCGCCGGTGCGATCGGCGCGTACCTCGGCGCACAGCTCGCGGAAGCGGGTGCAGACGTCAGCCTGATCGCGCGCGGCCCGCACCTCGCCGCGATGCGCGAAAACGGGCTGACCGTTTTATTCGCCGACCGCGAACAGCACCTGCGCATCACCTGCACCGACAACCCCGCCGAACTGGGCCCGCAGGACTACGTGATCGTCACGTTGAAAGCGCATCAAGTCACGCCGATCGTCGACCAGATCGCACCGCTGCTGGGCCCCGATACCGCAATCGTGACCGCGCAGAACGGCGTGCTGTGGTGGTACTTCCACGCGTTGTCGGGGCCTTATGAAAACCATCATCTCGCTGCCGCGGACCCGGGCGGCCGGATCTGGAACGCGCTCGGGCCCGAACGCGCGATCGGCTGCGTTGTGTACCCGTCGTGCGAGATCGTGTCACCGGGCGTCGTGCGTCATCTCAATGCGAATCGGTTCATGCTCGGCGAACCCGACGGCTCGCGTTCTGACCGCGTGGTCGCACTCGGCCGACTGATGACCGAAGCCGGACTCAAAGCACCGGTGCGCAAAAAGATTCGCGACGACATCTGGTTCAAGCTGCTCGGCAATACGACGTTCAATCCGATCAGCGTGCTGACCGGCGCAACGCTGGAGCAGATGGGCACCGATGCCGGCGTGCGCGCGTTGATTCACCGGATGATGGCCGAGGCCGAAGCGGTCGCCGGCAAGCTCGGCGTCGAGTTTTCGATGAGCATCGACAAGCGGATCGATGGCGCCGCCGGCGTAGGCGCACACAAGACGTCGATGCTGCAGGACTTCGAGGCGGGGCGCGCGCTGGAACTCGACGCGCTAGTCGGAGCCGTCGTCGAGATGGGCAGGCTGGTCGAGATCCCTACGCCGACGATCGATTCCGTCCTCGCGCTCGTCCGCCAGAAGACCGCGCTGAGCTAACTAGACCTTACTGGGTCGTCACTACTGGCCGTCGCTCAGCCGGCTGCAACCGCCGCATCGAGCCCGCCGAGCACGTCGCGGGCCAGGTCCTCGGTCGCCTCGATGCCGACGGACAGCCGCACGAGACCGCCGGTAATGCCCGCGGCGGCGAGGCTCTCCGGATCGAATGTCGCGTGCGTCATCGTCGCCGGATGACACGCGAGGCTCTCGACGCCGCCGAGTGACTCGGCGAGCGTGAACAGCCGCACCGATTCCAGAAACGCACGCGCGGCCGACTTCCCGCCGGCCAGCTCGAAACTGAGCATGCCGCCGAAGCCGTCCTGCTGCGAGCACGCGAGTGCGTGCCCGGGGTCTGCAGGCAGACCCGGGTAATGCACGCGCGTCACGGCGTCGTGTTCGAGCAGCAGGCTCGCCAGCGCCGCGGCGTTTTTTTCGTGTTGGGCGATGCGCGCATACAGGGTCCGGATGCCGCGCATCGTCAGGAAGCTGTCAAACGGCGAACCGGTCAGCCCGAGCGCATTAGCCCACCACGCCATGCGTTCGGCGAGCTCATCGGTCGCGACCACGACCGCGCCGCCGACGATATCGCTGTGACCGTTCAGGTATTTAGTCGTCGAATGCACGACGAGGTCGACGCCGAACTCGAGCGGACGTTGCAGCGCCGGCGACAGGAATGTGTTGTCGACCACCATCAATGCGCCGCGCGCGGTGGCGAGTTCGCGGAGCTTGCGCAAGTCCATCACGCGCAGCAACGGATTAGTCGGGCTCTCGACCCACAGCATGCCCGCACCGTCGAGCGCCGCGGCGGTCGCCTCGTGATCGGCCTGGTCGACAAACACGACGTCCAGAATCCCGCGCGCCGCCAGGCCGTTGAACAAACGGAAAGTACCGCCGTAGCAATCGTTCGGAGCCACGACCTTGCCCCCGGCATCCAGCAGCTGCAGCGCCAGCGTGATCGCCACCATCCCGGTCGCGGCAATCGTCGCACCCGCGCCGCCCTCGAGCTCGGCCAGCGCCGTCGCCAGCGCGTCGCGGGTGGGGTTGCTGGTGCGCGTATAGTCGTGCGCCCGGGGTGCCCCGAAGCCGGCAAAACTGAAATTGGACGTCAGGTAGACGGGCGGCATTACCGCCCCGTGTTGGGTGTCGGTGTCGATGCCGGCCCGCACGGCCCGGGTTTCTCTGTCGGCGTCTTTGTCCATGATCTGCTGCCCCTCTCGGCAATGCCCGCTGCCGCATGGGCCTGGCGGCTCGCGGTCTGGTGAGCGCGCGGAGTGTAGCGGCTGTGCGCCGCCCTGCCAACGGGAAACTGGTGTGAACCGGGGCCTTGCATCATCCGTACTAATGCATTAGTGTGCTAGCGCGCTATTACATTAATGCATACGTAAGACTATGAAAGACCACAGGATCCTGACCCGGCGGCAGGAAAAAGCAGCGGAAGATGAACTGTTCACGGCCCTGATGGGGCTCCGGACGGTCGCCGAGTACCGCGCTTTTTTCCAGGACCTGTGCACGCCCGCGGAGCTGCAGGCGATGAAGGATCGCTGGGGGGTCGTCGAG
>JBPCXI010000044.1:0-27255 GCA_051008895.1 Gammaproteobacteria bacterium
CGACCATTTCCACTTCCGGGTGGTAGTGCTGGTCGATTTCGGCGGCGAGAAAATCTGCGTTCAGAATTGTTTTGTCGCCGCGCGGATTCCACAGCTGCGGGTGGTATTCGACCATGTCGAAGCCGAGTGTAATCACGAGGTCCGCGTCATCGATCGCGGCCGAGATGCGGTCTCGCGACCCCAGTCCGACGGTGAACAGGCAGTAGTCCGCGTCCATGTCGACGCAGCCTTTCGCCATGAACGTGCTGACGACGCCGATCCCGGTCTTCTCGCACAGCATGCGCAGCTGTTTGCTCGCGCTGCGCCGAATGCATCCGTTGCCGGCGATGATCACGGGTCGTTTGGCGGCGCACAACATCTCGAAGCCGCGGTCGACGATTTTGTCGTCCGGCACCGAGCGGCGGAAGCGACGAGGTTGCATCGGTTGCGCGTCGGTTTCCTCTGCTGCGACGTCCTCCGGCAGTTCGATGTGGACCGCACCGGGCTTCTCGGTCCGGGCCAGGCGCACGGCCTTGCGCACGATCTCCGGGATCGTGTCGGGATCGAGAATCGTCGTTGCCCATTTCGTGACCGGCTGAAACATCGCAACCACATCCATGATCTGGTGCGATTCCTTGTGCAGACGATTGGTCGAGCCCTGGCCCGTCAGCACCAGCATCGGTGCACGGTCCATGTTCGAGTCGGCGACGCCGGTGATCAGGTTGGTTGCGCCGGGGCCCAGCGTGCCGAGGCATCCGGCCGGGTTGCCGGTCAGGCGGCCGTAGATTTCCGCCATGAATGCGGCGCCCTGCTCGTGGCGCGTCAGGACGAAGTTGATTTTGTCCGACGCCTCCAGCGACATCATGAAGTCGGCGTTCTCTTCACCCGGCACCCCGAATATGTACTCGATGCCTTCTTCCTCGAGGCACTTGACCAGAAGATCGGACGCTTTCATTAATGTTCTCCGCCGCCAATGGTTGTTGTTGGTGGTTGTTCAAATTTCCGGCAGGTAGCCGCCGACCGACTGCAGCGGCCTCTGCATCCGCCCGTCCGTTACCCACGCGACCAGTGCTCTTTCGCTGGCTTGCGTGCTCGCTTCGGGCAGCGTCGTCGTCGCCGCGAAACCTCCCGGCGTCTTGCGCAGTGGCACCGACGTCACACCCAGTGCGACGAAGTCGTGGCGCAGCGTCCGACCTCGGTTTTCGCCCGCGCGCACGTCCGATTCCAGGTTCATACCGAGGATGGCGACGTGCGCGATGAGATCCTCATTGGTCTCGTTGTCGAGCGCGAAGTTCAATTCGACGCTATCGCCTTCGATGCTGACGCTGAGCACCCCGGCCCGGGCACGCTCGACGTCGACATTGTTGCCGTCGCGCCAGTCTCGCCACTCGAGCCCGTTGTTGAAGACACCCGGGGTGTAGACGACGCGCACTCCGCCTTCGGCAGCGTACCGCCGTTGCCGGTCACCGTAGTCGCGCCGTGCGAAGCGGTCTTTCCAGCCGATGTAGTCCCAGTAGTCGACGTGAAAACCGATCGGCGTGAACTTTTTCCACAGATCCGGATCCGTCTTGAGATCGCTGAGCCAGCGATCTGCCGGCGGGCAGCTGCTGCAGCCCTCGGACGTGAACAACTCGACCATCGCCACGCGGTGCTCACCGCTGGAGAAATCGACACTCATGTCGCTCGTTTCGGCCATCGCCGGTCCCTGAACGAGCGAGGTCAGCAGGACCAGGAACAAGGGGAGCCGCAGCACGGGATTCGCTCTCCTGCTTTGCCGCACTGAAGGCGCGGCGAATGATCCGCTTCTGACCTCAGGCGTGAAATCGGCAGGGCTGCCCATCTGGTGATAATCTCAGCGGTAGTTGAGCCGTTCGGGTAGGCAATCGATTATAGCGATGGGAGAATTTTGATGCGCCTCGGCATGATAGGTTTGGGCCGTATGGGCGCCAACATGGTGCGCAGGCTTCGCGGTGGCGGCATCGAGGTTGTCGGGTTCGATCTGGATTCGCGTGTTGTGACCGAGCTGGCGGACGAATGCGGCATGCTGGCCGGCGAGTCCGTCCCGCATGTCGTGGCGCAACTCGATTCGCTGCCCGTTATTTGGCTGATGTTGCCGGCGGGGGTTGTGACGCAGCAATCCGTCGACGAGTTGGCCAATATCCTTCCGCGCGGAGCGATTCTGGTCGACGGCGCTAACTCAAATTTTCATGACTCGATGCGGTGTGCAGCGATGTTAAGCGAGCACGGCATCGAATTTGTCGACGCCGGCGTGTCGGGCGGTATTTGGGGCCTGGACGAGGGTTATGCACTGATGGTCGGCGGTACGCCCGGCGCCGTCGAGATACTGCGGCCGGTGTTCGAAGTCCTCGCACCGACGCCCGAGAGCGGCTGGCTGCGCTGCGGTTCGGCCGGCAGCGGGCACTTCGTCAAGATGGTTCACAACGGGATCGAGTACGGCATGATGCAGGCCTACGCGGAAGGTTTCTCGTTGATGAAATCGCGGGACGACTTCGATATCGATGTTGCCGCGGTGGCCGAGATGTGGCGGCACGGCAGCGTTGTGCGCAGCTGGCTGCTCGATCTGACAGCGAGTTTTCTGACGGAGGATCAGCGGCTCGACGACGTGGATCCGTTCGTTGCGGATTCCGGCCCGGGACGATGGGCCGCGATCGAGGCGATGGAGCAGGGCGTACCGCTTCCCGTTATAAGCACCGCGATAACGATGCGCCTGGCGAGCCAGGGAAACTCAGATTACGCGTCAAAATTGCTGGCGATGATGCGCAGCGGATTCGGCGGACACGCGGTGAAAAAGACTGACGAGCCATGACCGGCCCGTGCAGCTTCGTGATCTTCGGCGCGGCCGGCCACCTCGCGACAACGAAGTTGCTGCCGTCGTTGTATGACCTCGAAGTTGCCGGGTGCCTCGACGACGCTCTTGGTTTCATCGCATTCGCGCGGCGCGACTGGGAAACGGACAGCTGGAACGCGCACGTGCGCGATGTGCTGATCGATCGACTCGGCGAACGGATCGAAATGCAAGCGCTGCAGCGATTCGTGGATCGGTTCGACTACGTTCGCGGCGATCACCACGATCCGGCCGCTTATGAGCGGTTGCTGGAGGCGGTGAGCAGGCCGAAAGCCGGGGCGTGCGAGAGTATCGTGTTCTATCTTGCCGTAGCACCGGACGATTTCCTGCCGGTCGTCGCGCGTCTTGATGCGGCCGGCTTGAATAGTGTTCTCGGGCGGCACCGAATCGTCGTCGAGAAACCGTTCGGTACCGATCTGGTCAGCGCGCAGAAACTCAACGCCGAATTGCACAAGCATTACCACGAAGAGCAGATCTATCGGATAGACCATTATCTCGGCAAGGAATCTGTGCAGAACCTGCTCGTGTTTCGCTTCGCCAATGCCGTCATCGAGCCGCTGTGGAATCGCGAGCATATCGACCACGTGCAGATCACAATGGCGGAAGGAGCGGGAATCGGCGCCCGTGCCGGCTATTTCGACCAGTCGGGGACATTGCGGGACATGGTGCAGAATCATCTGCTTCAGGTCATGTCGATGACCGCGATGGAACCTCCCGCCAATCTTTCGGCGGAGGCGCTGCATGGAGAAAAACTCAAGGTACTGAAGTCGATTCGCCCGCTGTCGCAGTCGTCGCTAGACGACGTTGCCGTTCGTGGCCAGTACGGTCCGGGAATCATTGACGGCGAGACGGTTACCGCGTATCGCGAGGAGCCGAGGGTTCCCGATCGTTCCATCACCGAAACCTACGTCGCGTTAAAACTGTTCGTCGACAATTGGCGGTGGCACGGCGTGCCATTCTATCTGCGCAGCGGTAAACGACTCGCGGACAAGCTGTCGATGGTCGCAGTGCGTTTCCGGGATCCGCCGCATCAGATATTTGCCGAAACGCCCTGTGAGAACGTGGATCCGAATTGGCTTGTGTTGTCAGTGCAGCCGAGTGAGACGATTCACTTCGAGCTGCAGGCGCGAGCGCCGGGGCTCACCATGGCGCCGAGATTGTTACGCATAGACACCGACTTCCGAATGGAAGGTGAGATGAAACTCGACGCCTACGCGACACTCTTGCTCGCGGTAGTCGAAGGTGACCGGGGATTATTCATCAGTTTCGACGAGGTGGAGATGGCATGGCAAATCGTCGAGCCGCTGCAGTTGGCGTGGACGGAAAATTCGGCCGGTCTGCTCGACTACGAAGCCGGCAGCTGGGGGCCGGATTCGGCGGATCGACTTTTCGAACAAAGCTACCACTCCTGGCGCAATACGCCCTGACGCCTTCAAGCTGCGCATCAGGCGCCCGCCAACCGCAATGGTCCGAATGACTGAGTCACACGCGCCGGCTGGCCGGGCGTAGCGCACGGCCGGCAGCCGGGGTAGATGAGGAGCTACTGTGAGTTGGCTACGGACTCAGTTTTGGATTCCGCGTTTCGGTTCGACAACAACTCCTGTTGCTGCGGCCCGCCAGTTTGCAGAGTCGTCTTGATCTCGTAGTCTTGTCGGCCAAGCACCGTCATTTCGGTATCGAACGGCTGGTAGCCCGGGAGTGTGATGTGAATTTTGTAGGTGCCGGGCTCGAGTCCGAGTGACTTGCGGAAGCCGCGGAACTGGTCGACATGACCAACATAGCGATCGTTGACGAAAACCGCCGCCCGGCTGGGCTCAACCTTGAGCTTGATGCGAGCCATGTCATCCGGGTCCGGATACTTGGCGGTCAGGTTTTCGCTCATTGCGACGCGGACGATGCGTTCCTCGCCGGCGTCGACGTCGATCTCCGTCTCGAAGTCGTTGTATCCGGTCAGCCTCGCGGTCAGCTGATGTCGCCCCGGCAGCAGGAGAATCTTCTTCGAGCCTTTCAGTTCCTTGAGGTAGCCGAGGTATTGCCCGTCGACCCAGATGCCGGCGGCTTTCTCGATCTTGCTCGAAGGCTTGAGTTTGACTTCGCCCAGGACGTCACTGCTGCCGGCCCACGCAGCACTGCCGCTCACCACGAATGCCGCGATCAGAGCGAAACCGAAAATACTGGTAACACGCGCAAAGGCGCGGGTATCGCGCACAACTGTCCAGTGTCTCATTAGAACTCCCCTGTAATATCAGCACGCAACAACCCGCGTAACCTAAACCCGCGGCGCCGCTATTACAAGGAGTTGCTGCGCTGCGTTGGAAAGACGTGCCGCGAGCAACCGTGGTTGTCATCGAGGTATAGCGTGGCATCGGCGATTTTCGGCATGCGTACCAGGTTCGCGCGGGAAATGCGTTCAAAGTGGCGAATGAACTCGGCCACGCCGGCATCGTCCATGATGCGCCGGCCGTCTGCGGTGTCCGCCAGTTTGTGCTCCTGTTCGACCCGCCAGCGATAGACAGCGTCAAAATTCGGCACCGCGAGGAAAACCAGCGCATCGAGTTTTTCGAACAGCTCGCGATACGGGCCGGCAAGTTGCTCGTTCGCATAATTTCGCCAACGCCCGTCCGGATCGCGAACTCGCTCGAGTTCATTAATTGGCTCAATGAGTTCGGCTTCCGTTTGCGCGACGCTCCCCACGCACCATCCTTCGAGAATGACCAGTTCGACCGGGCCGCTGACAATGGGCCACGTTGTCGGATCGGCGCGATCGTCGGTCGCCTTGTCGAATCGGGGCAGGGCCAAAGATTCGCCTGCAGTCAGGTTGCGCAGGTCGTCGAGACAGGCGGCGAGCATACGCATGTCATGCGTCCCGGGCACGCCGCGAGTCTCCAATAAGGGATGTACCCGGCGTGCGAGTCGCTCTCGTTCGCCTCTTGATAAGTAGAAATCATCGATCGAAAGGGTCGCGACGCGCGCACGCGAATTTTCAGCCAGCGCGAAGCTGATGAACTCGGCGAGCGTCGACTTGCCCGATCCCTGCGCGCCGTTTATTCCGAGCAGCAACGGAGCGCGCGTGGCGAGCCGCTCGCCGATCCATGTCGATAGTGGAAGGTAGTGGCCCTGTGCGATCGCGTCGAAGTCCGGTGACAGCCGCTGCTCGGCAATGAATTTCTTGATCTGCAGCGCAGTCAATGTGATGGGTTCGACGGTTTTCACGCCAAGATTTCGAATGTCATCCCCGCGTTCGCTTGCAGGCGATCGACAAGTCGCTGGCCAAACGCAGTTGCCGGCGTCCAGAATCCGCCCGCGAGGTCTGTGTCGGTCACGTCCTGCGCCAGGCAGGCGCCGGTCTGCGCGAGCATCTTCGCAGTCGAGCCGTAACCGGGATCCATATCGCCGGTGACTTTCGCGAACAGCTCATCGCCTTGCGCGGTCCGGCCGACGAAGCGCACATCGAAAAAGCCGCGCGCCCTGGCGTCGGCGTCCGGGCCTTCGCCCGGCGCCGGGAGCAGCTTGCCGAGCGCCCAACGCGTCGGCCGCGTCGCGTTCATCACCGCGAATCCGCCGAGCCCCGCGACTATAGTGTGGGCCGCGATCCGCCCGCGCAGACCGCGTCCGGTCATCACCGCTTCGTCGTACTTGAAGTCTTCGCCATACGCATTGGCGGACAATGCATTCGAGCGATGCACGACGCGCGTATTGATCGGGCTCATCAGGAACGGCGCGGTCCAGCGGTCGAAGTCGGTGTCATACGTCGCCGATCTGACCATGCGCTGGCGCACGCTGAACGAGTGATCGCGCGGACACAGCGAGTAGGGACTTGCGTTCTGCTGCCGCAGCGACGGGCTCGCCGCCAGTTCCCTGAGAATATTGAGCACGCTCGCCACGGTGCCGCCGGAGAAACCGCCGCGCATGGCCTTGACGCGCATCCTGACGTCGGCGCACGGCTCGCCGAAGCGCGCTCGCGCTTGTTGCTGCAGAAAAAACACGCCGAGGTCGGACGGGATCGAGTCGAAGCCGCAGCAGTGCAGGATCCTGGCCCCGGAGTCGGCCGCCGACTTCTCGTAGGTCGCGATCATCCGGCGTATCCATTGGAATTCGGCAGAGAGGTCGCAGTAGTCGGTCCCGGTCTCGGCGCAGACACGGATCAGCGGTTCACCGTACAGCGCGTATGGCCCGACCGTCGAGATTACGACGCGCGTGCGCTCGCAAATCCTGCGCAGCGACGCTTCATCGGCCGCATTCGCGACCAGGAATTCGAGGCCGGCCGTCTCGTCGAGAGAGCCGCGCAAGCGATCGAGTTTCGCACGCGAGCGGGCCGCGGGCGCCCAATTCAGTTCGCCGCCGGCGCCGAATTGCGCAGCCAGGTGGCGGCACAGGATCTCGCCGACGAAACTCGTCGCGCCGAACACGACGATATCGAGATCACGGTTGGCCTTGTTGTCCTGCATGATCATTGATTCTATAGAATCGGCGCGCCGATTGAGCGCGCTATTCTGGAGCGGTAATCCGAAGGATAATCATCCGCTGGAGAGTCGGACGGATACCGTGATCGACACCAGCAACCCCATAGCCAGTAACCGTGCAGAGAGAATCGAGCTGACGGCAGCGGACGGCGTTCCGCTGATCGCGCACGTCTATGATGTCGATCGACCCGCGATCGCAATTGCGACCGCGCTGATGATGCCGGGGATTGGCTTGCCGCAGCGCGCATTCCGGCACCTGGCGACATGGTTGTCGGCGCGGGGTGTTCGTTGCCTGACGGTGGATTTTCGTGGCATCGGCGAATCGACACATCATCCCGAGTCGATCAGCAGCGCCACACTGCTGAATTGGGCGCGGCTCGATGCGGTTACGGCGCTGGAGTATGCGGAGCAGCGCTGGAGTGAGCCGCTGGTCATGTTCGGGCATAGTTTCGGCGGGCAACTCGTTGGACTCGCGGAGCCGTTCGACAGACTGAAGGCTGCGGTGCTGATCGCAGCACAGATCGGTTTGCCGCGTTACTGGGACGGGTTCGAGCGATTGAAGGTCGAGTTCTACTGGCGCGCCGTGCTCCCGATCGCATGCTCGATGTTCGATCCGTTGCCCGCGTTGCTTGGGTTCGGCACCCGGCTCCCGCGCGGCGCCGCCGCCGAGTGGGCGCGGTGGGGGCGCAGTCCGGATTGGTTCTTCTCGTGGGAAGACGATGCGGCCGGGCGTTTCGCAGCATTCAACAGCCCGGTGCTGGCGTTTGCAATCGCCGACGACGGCATTGCGCCGTCGCGCGCGGTCGACGCATTGCTCGACAGGTATCGCGGAGCCGACGTGAAACGCAGGGATTTGCATCCGCATGAGGTCGGGCTGGCGAATATAGGCCATGTAGGATTTTTCCGGCCCGGCGCGATTGAACCAATCTGGGACGAGGCGCTGAATTTCATTCGATTACACGTCGGCACGCCTGAACTTTCCGCTTCGCGCCCGGTCACAAAACGGACATGAACGCCGCAAATAACAATAAATCCACAGGCAGTTTCGACGCTGACGTGGACGGCAGTATTCTCGGGCTGCCATTGTCCGAACCGGAGCGCCGCGCAGCGGCCAGGCTGCTGCGCATCCAGTCGTTTGGTGAGCGAGTCGCGATGCAGGGCGCGCGCGGCCAGGCACAGTTCGCGCCGACGCCGGAAGCGCGTCGATTTCTGCGGCGGCAGGCGCGACAGGAAGCTTTTCACGCGTGGCTTTTCGAGCGAGCGGCGCGCGCACTTTGGCCCGATAAGGACCGAGCCATCGTTGTGGAGATTCCCCCCGCCTTGTTGCGCGTTCGACATCGCCTGCTCGACGCGATCGGTCGACGGTCGTTTTCCGAGGCGGTGGTGATTCAGCACGTCGCGCTCGAGGCATTGGGTCATGCGGTGCTTGATTGTCTCGATCGCGAGCTGGCCTTGATGAGCAACCCGTTCGGTCGCCTGCGTCGAGTCGTTCTGGCGCAGGAAGACGCGCATTGCGAGTTTGGCGAGCGTTGGCTCGCGACACTGCGCGAAGATACGGATGTGCGGCGACTCGAAGAGGAGATGACGGCCGAGGTCGATGACATGCTGCAGGCGATAGCCCCTCTGCTCACGATCCTCGGCGGCGAGCCCGAGCAACTGATCGGCGAGATGCGACAGCGGGCGTTCGGCCGGAACGCGGCGGTGGCGTCGTGATTTCGGTGATCATTCCCGCGCTGAACGAGGCGACGGCGCTGCCTGCAACGCTGGAGTCGTTGCGGCAACAGGCGGGTGCGTTCGAGACGATCGTCGTCGACGGCGGCAGCAGCGATGAGACCATTGCGGTTGCCGAGAGATTCGGCGATGTCAGCGTAATCAGCGCGCCGCGCGGACGCGCGGTGCAGATGAACGCGGGCGCGGACATCGCCGCCGGCGACATCCTGCTGTTTCTGCATGCTGACACGCTGCTGCCGACCGGCGCCATTCGCTCGTTGAACGCGCTCGAGTCGGATCAGCGGTGCCAGGCCGGCGGATTCCGGCAGCGATTCTCCGGCCGGCACTGGACGCTGCGATTCGTATCGTGGCTACACAATCGACGCTGTGCCCTGACGGGAATTTTCTACGGCGATCAGGCGATGTTCGTGCGTCGCGAGCTGTTTCGCGAGCTCGGCGGTTTCCCGAGCGGTGATATGGAAGACATTGCGTTCTCCGAGAGCGTGCGCAAGCATTGCGAACCGACGTTTCTGAATGCAACTGTCGTTACCGACTCACGCAAGTTCGAGCGGATGGGTCCGCTACGCAGCCTGTTTCGCTGCCTCACCTTGCTGGTATGTTACGAACTGCGCATGCCGCTGCTCGGTCGTGCGTTCTTTGCGCCGATTCGGTAGCAGGAGGAATGTTGATGCGTGTCATCGTGATGTTGCTCGCTCTCGCGGGCGTTGCGCAGCCCGCCGCAGCCGCGCCTTTCGTGCCGAAGTCCGATCTTTGGGCGTTCTGGCAGGCCGGCGATGAGGACAACCGTGCAGCCGTCGATCACTCTCGCTGGCAGGCGCTGCTCGATCGATACCTGGTGACCGATCACCCGTCCGGCATCAACAGATTCGATTACGGTGCCGTGACGGACGACGATCGCGCAGCGCTGCGTGCTTACATAGAGGAACTCGAGGCGATCGATCCGCGGACCCTGAATCGCAACGAGCAGGGCGCGTACTGGATCAATCTGTACAACGCCGTGACGATTGAGCTCGTGGTCGAGAACTTCCCCGTGAAGTCGATTCGCAAGATCAACGGCGGGCTGCTCAGCCTGGGGCCCTGGAACGATGAGCTGGTAGCGGTCGCCGGTAAGGCGCTGACGTTGAATGACATCGAGCATCGTATTCTGCGGCCGATCTATCAGGATCCGCGAATTCACTACGCCGTCAACTGCGCGAGCCTGGGTTGCCCGAACCTTGCCGACCGGGCATACACCGGGGCCAATATCGCGGAGCTCCTCGACGTCGGCGCCTACGACTACATCAATCACCCCCGCGGCGCCGGTTTCGACAAAGACAAGCTGCGCGTCTCGACGATCTACAAGTGGTTCAAAGTGGACTTCGGCGGCACGGACAGGAAACTGCTCGACCATCTTCAGCGCTACGCTGAAGACGAGCTCGGTTCCCGGCTCGCCGACTATGACGGACGCATTCGTTACGACTACGATTGGGACCTGAACGCTCCGTGACACGAGTGCTCGCGGCTCTCGTTCTGTTCGCCTTTGAATGCGTGTCCGCGGCGCCGCTGCTCGCGCCGTTCTCCGCAATGCAACCCGGTGAAGTGGCGCCCCCGTGGCAGCTGCAGACGATCAGCGGTCGGCCGACTGCGTCGTTTCGAGTTGTCTATCGTGATAGCGATGGCGGCGTCGTCGAGGCGATCGCATCCGGGTCGGTCGCGAGTCTGATTCATCCTGTCGCCGTGGATCCGCAGTCACGGCCGACCCTGAAGTGGCGCTGGCGCGTGTTCGATCCGGTCGACGCCAGCGATATCTTCTCGCGCGCCGGCGATGACTTCCCGGCGCGCATCTACGTCATGTTCGATCTCGACCTGGGTGAGCTGCCTTTCGCCGAGCGCTGGAAGTTGCGAATCGCGCGGGTGTTGTACGGCTCATGGGTACCGTCGGCGGCACTTTGCTATGTGCCGTCGCCCGATACGCCCGTCGGGACGATCACGCCTAACGCCTACTCGGCGCGCATCCGCATGATCGTCGTCGACGGCGGTCAATCCACAGGCGACGAGTGGGTTGCGTTCTCCCGCGACGTCGTTAGTGACTACGAAGACGCGTTCGGCGGGCCCGCGCCGCGCATCGCAGGTGTCGCTATCGCAATAGACACCGACGATACCGGCGAGACCGCGGGCGCCGACTTCGGCGATGTTGAGCTCGACTGCCCCCGCTGTCCCGAATAGTGTCGCCGCCGGACTAAAGCAGAATATTGCGCAGCGCGATTCGATGCGCAGCTTGAAAGTCCCGTGCGCTACGATGAGTCAGGCGCGACGCTGCGAATCATATCGGCGAGCAGCGCCAGGTCGTCGGCCCGGCTATAGGATCGGCGCCACGCCATGACGATCCGGCGACCATAGCGCTCGTCGCCGGCGAGGCTGATATAACGAATCAGTTTGCGCAGCGGCGGCTTTTTCCCGACCGCGATCGACGGCAGCAGCGTGTAGCCTGCGCCGGCGGCAACCATGTGACGCAGAGTTTCGAGGGACATCGCATGCAGGCGTTTGCCGCTTTGTTGCCTGCGTGCCGGACAGACGTCGAGCGCCTGGCCCGACAGGCAATGGCCGTCTTCCAGCAACACCATATCGTCACCGCGAAGTTCGCCCGGATCGACGACGCCGAGGTCCGCGAATTCGTGTCCGACCGGAACCGCCAGAACGAACGGTTCGTCGAACAGGTCGACCTGCACGATCCCGTCCGGGCGCAGCGGAGCCGCGGCGATAACGACGTCGATCGCGGCGTCATGCAGCGAGGACATCAGCGACTCGGTCAGGCCTTCGTGAAGGACGAGTTCGAGCTGCGGGTAACGGCGCCGCAACGTCGGCAACAGCAGTGGCACCAGGTATGGCCCGAGTGTCGCGATGATGCCGACCTTCAGCGGGCCTGCCAACGGGGCGCGGGCGGCCGCTGCGATCTCATCCAGCTCGGCCGCGTCGTCGAGTATCGCGCTCGCTTTGCGCACCAGCTTTCGGCCTGTCGGCGTCGTCATCACGCCGCGTTTGCCGCGCTCGAACAGTTCGGTGCCGAGCATTGCCTCGATGCGTTTCAGGCGCTCGCTGAGTGCGGGTTGCGTGATCGAGCAGGCTTCCGCGGCGCGGCTGACGGAGCCGTACTCTGCCACCGCTATGACGAGCTGGAGGTCGCGGAAACCGAGGTGTCGGAATGACATAGGAAAATCCTATGAAGTAGATATATAAAAACGATTAGACCCTATGTTAGCAGAAGCGTAACTTCGTGCCATTCAGTCAATACGAGGGAGAGATTGCGATGGCTAACAAGTTACTGACGACATCCGCCGGCGCCCCGGTCGCCGACGACAACAACAGCATCAGCGCCGGCGAGCGCGGGCCGCTGACCTTCGACAACGTGCAGCTGTTCGAGAAACTCGCGCACTTCAATCGTGAGCGTATACCGGAGCGCGTCGTGCATGCGCGCGGCACCGGCGCATACGGCACGTTCACGCTGGCATCGTCGCTGTCCGAGTACACGCGGGCGAGTTTCCTGCAATCGGCCGGACAGAAGACCGACGTCTTCCTGCGGTTTTCTACCGTCGGTGGCGGCCAGGACTCCAGCGATTACGCGCGCGACCCGCGTGGTTTCGCGGTGAAGTTCTACACCGACGAAGGCAACTTCGACCTGGTCGGTAACAATACGCCGGTCTTCTTCCTGAACGATCCGATGAAGTTTCCGGACTTCGTCCACTCGCAGAAGAAGAACCCGCAAACGAATCTACCGGACCCGGCGCGTATGTTCGAGTACTGGGCAAATCATCCGCAGTCGCTGCACCAGATGACGATCCTGATGTCGGACCGCGGTATTCCGAAATCATGGCGCCACATGAACGGCTACGGCTCGCACACGCTGGGTTTCTGGAATGACGACGGCCGGCGCTACTGGGTGAAGTGGCATTTCAAGACCAACCAGGGCGTCGACTGCCTGACCGAGGAAGAAGCAGCGAGCCTGCCGCCGCACGGCGCGCAGCAGGATCTCGTCGCGGCCATCGAGCGCGGCGACTTCCCGAGCTGGTCCGTGAAGCTGCAGATTCTGAGTGAGGACGACGCGCGGGAATTTCCCGTCAATCCGTTCGACCTGACGAAGGTCTGGCCGCATGAGCTTGCACCGCTGCGCGACGTCGGCACACTGGAGTTGAACCGCAACGTCGGCAACTACTTCGCCGAGACCGAGCAGGCAACGTTTGCGCCGAGCAACCTGGTGCCGGGCATCAGCGCGTCGCCGGACAAGATGCTCCAGGCACGGCTGCTCGCGTATCAGGATGCGCATCGCTATCGCGTCGGCGTCAACCACAACCAATTGTCGGTCAACGCGCCGCGTTGCCCCGTCCATCACTACCAGCGCGACGGCGCGATGGCGGACGTGTCGGCCAATCAGGCCGCCGGCGTGAACTTCTACCCGCATGACCGGTCAGACGAGGCGTTACCTGACAGCACGTATTCGGCGCCGCCGCTGCCGTTGCTGGAGGACGCGTGGGTTCGGCCGCATGACCAGGATGGCGAAGACTACGTTAGCCAGGCCGGGGACCTGTATCGGATCATGACCGACGAGCAACAGGAAAGATTGGCTGCGACGATCGCCGGTGGGCTTTCCGTGGCCGAGCAGTCCGTAAAGGAGCGGATGCTGAGCTACCTGGCGGCTGCTGATCCCGGCTATGCGGAGCGTGTGGACCAGGCGCTCGTTCGCCTCGCGGCGCGCTAGGCTGGTGCTTCGGTGTCATACTACTGATCGTTGCGAAGTTGCAAGAATAAGAAGCTGCGTGTCGTGTCTTTGCTGAAACGGGATCGACGGAGCACACAATGAACTTGGCATCACTACTGATAGTGACCGGCGGTCTGCTCCTGTATTCGCTGATCTCCGGGCGGCTGCAGGGCACGATCGTGACGCCGCCGCTCGCATTCGTCGCGTTCGGATTCGCGATCGGTGCGGGCGGCCTCGGCATCGCGAACTTTGAGCTCGATCACTCGGCAATTCATTTACTCGCCGAATGCACCCTCGTACTCGTGCTGTTCACCGACGCCGCTCGCATTGATCTCGGCCGCGTTCGCCGCGACCACGATCTCCCGGTCAGAATGCTGGTCGTCGGATTTCCGCTCGCGATCCTCGCCGGCACGCTGGCAGCGGCCTTTCTGTTCCCGTCGTTCTCGATCTGGGAAGCGGCGTTGCTCGCGGCATTGCTCGCGCCGACCGATGCCGCACTCGGGCAGGCAGTCGTGTCCGCGAAAATCGTGCCGTTGCGTGTTCGACAGGCCATCAACGTCGAGAGCGGCCTGAACGACGGTATCGCACTTCCGGCCGTGCTGTTGTTCGCCGCGCTCGCTGTGGGCGCCGAGGGCGGCAATGATGCCGCTGGATGGGTGCAGTTCGTGCTCTTTCAGCTCGTGCTCGGGCCGCTGACCGGCGTCATCATCGGATTCGTCGGCGCCCGGCTGCTGGATTCCGCAGCCGAGCGCGGTTGGGCGAACGATTCGTTTCAGGGTATCGGCATCCTGTCGCTCGCCATATTTATGTTTTTGGCTGCGGAACTCGTCGGCGGCAACGGCTTCATCGCCGCATTCGTCGGTGGCATGGTATTCGGCAACAGCATCCGCAACGAGTGCACGTTCCTGTTCGAGTTTATGGAAACCGAGGGCCAGTTGTTGATGCTGATCACGTTCCTGTTATTTGGCGCGACGATGCTGCCCGAGGGCGTCGCGCACATGCAGCCGGGCTATATTTTCTATGCGCTCTTGAGTTTGACGCTGATCAGGATGCTGCCCATCGCGATCTCGCTCATCGGCTCCGGCCTGAGCTTGCCGACGACGCTGTTCCTGGGCTGGTTCGGGCCGCGTGGCCTGGCGTCGGTCCTGTTCGTGCTGCTGATACTCGAGAACGCCGGGATCGAGCATCGCGACGAGGTGCTCGCGATCACAGTGCTGACCGTCGGTCTCAGCGTGCTGTTGCACGGCGTTACCGCGGCGCCGCTCGCGAATCGCTACGGCAAGCGCGCGGAACGCATGGGCGAGTGCGAGGAAAACCAGGCGGTCATGGATCTACCGCTGCGCGACGGTCAGATGCGCGGCCACAACGAGAAATAGACGAATACTTCGAGGAGTTCCGGGGATGAAGAAAACAGCGATCAGCAACTGGGATGAACTCGAGGATCGGACGCCTGTCGGGTCTCTCGTCGCTGGTGTCGACCTCGTGATCGTCCGTTATGACGACGACGTCAGCGTGCTGTACGGGCGCTGCGCGCACCGCGCTGCGTTAATGGCCGACGGGCATGTCGACGGTGACAACCTGATCTGTGGCGTGCACGGGTGGGACTACCGCCTCGACACCGGTGTCAGCGAGTACGACAACAGCGAGACGCTGCCGAAATTCAGCGCGTGGGTCGAGGACGGGCAGGTCTGCGTCGATGAAGACGAGATCGCTGCATGGAGCGCTGAGAATCCGCAGCCTTTCGACCGCGAGGCGTACCAGGGCGCATACCAGGATCCGACCGGCACAACGGATGAGCCGCACGTGAAGCTGATCCGCAAGCTCGCGAACGAAGGTCTGACCAGGTTGGGTCATCATGGTCCGTCCGCATCGATGGGCGTGTCCCGCAACGAGCTGCCACGATGGGACGACCTGCAGTTCGTCGTCGCGCAGCTGCACAAGTTGCCGCTGCTGGACGAAGAGGCCGTCGGCACCGAACTCGTGATCGGGCCGAAGGCGGCGAAACCGCTGAAGCTCGACGTACCGTTGTTCGTATCGGACATGAGCTTCGGCGCGTTGTCCGAGGAAGCGAAGGTTGCGCTGTCGAAGGGCGCCGAGCTCGCCGGCACCGGCATATGTTCGGGCGAGGGCGGCATGCTGCCGGAGGAACAGGCGGCGAACTCCAGGTATTTTTATGAGCTCGCGTCCGCGCGCTTCGGTTTTTCATGGGACAAGGTCGCGAAGGCACAGGCGTTTCACTTCAAGGGCGGGCAGGGCGCGAAGACCGGTACCGGCGGGCACCTGCCCGGCAACAAGGTGATGGGCAAGATTGCCGAGGTGCGTGACCTGCCGGAGGGCGAGACGGCGATTTCGCCATCGCGCTTCCCCGACTGGGCGAGTCTCGACGACTTCCGCGACTTCGCCGCGGAGGTGCGCGAGGCGACCGGCGGCATCCCGGTCGGCTTCAAGCTGTCGGCGCAGCACATCGAGAAAGACATCGACGCGGCGCTCGACGTCGGCGTCGACTACATTATCCTCGACGGCCGCGGTGGCGGCACCGGCGCCGCGCCGACGATTTTTCGCGACAACATTTCAGTGCCTACGGTTCCGGCGCTCGCGCGCGCACGTCGGCACCTCGACAGCTGCAACGCCGGCGACGTAACGCTGATCATCACCGGCGGTCTGCGCACGCCGGCCGACTTCGCGAAAGCCCTCGCGCTCGGCGCCGACGGCGTCGCGCTGTCGAACGCCGCGATCCAGGCGATCGGCTGCCTCGGCATGCGCGCGTGCGGCACGAACAATTGTCCCGTCGGCATTGCGACACAGAAACCGCAGTTGCGCGCGCGTTTGCCCGTCGATATTGCCGCCGAGCGGCTCGCGCGTTTCCTGCGGGCATCAGTCGACCTGATGAGCGTGCTCGCGCGCGCGGCCGGGCATCGACATCTGTCGGAATTCGTCGTCGACGACCTGACGACGTTCAAGACCGACATGGCACAGCTCACCGGCGTCGCATACGGCGGCGTCGTTCCGCCTCGCTAATCCGTTCGGGGAAAGCAAATGGCTATGAATGAATTTCCGGGCATCGATGATGTTTCGTCCGTGGCGACGCGGGATGCGCTGCATGTGTATTCGCGTGTACTCGGTGACTGGCTGAAATCGTCTCGCACCAAGAGGAAGCACTGGTGGCACGCGAGCCTGCGTCCTGCGCTGCACGGCCTGACGACCGGCGTCGTGCATCAGGGCCCGGGCTTCGAACTGGAGCTCAACCTCAGGGACAGCCAGCTCCTGGTGCGCACGTTGCAGGGTCAGGAATTGGCCGAGACGCTGCACGGGCAGCCGGCTTCGGCGTTGGCGGGCAGCATCGCCAAATTTCTGACCGCGCAGGGGCTCGAGCAGACCTTCGTCCCGGAGACGAGTCACATCGACGGATCCGCCGATGAGCGCCCGGGCTATTCCGCCGACGTGGCGCGCAGGCTGGCCGACGTCCTGAACTCGGTCGCCGCCGCGATGACGGAATTTCGAGCAGGCATCCGCGAGGAGACGAGCCCGATTCAACTCTGGCCGCACCACTTCGATCTGTCGATGTTGTGGCTGCCGGGCGAGAAGATTCCCGGGCAGGATCCGGCCGACGAGGAGTACTCCGACAAGCAGATGAACTTCGGCTTCACATTCGGCGATGCGAGTATCCCGGAGCCGTATTTCTATGTGTCGGCCTACCCGCAGCCGGACGCGTTCCCGTCGATCGATCTGCCCGCCGGCACGTCGTGGCACGCTGAAGGGTTCAATGGCGCGGTGCTGAAATACGGGAATTTGTGCGCGACCGACGATCCCCAGGGTTACCTGCTGGACCTGTGGCAGCGAATGCTGTCGGCGGGTCGGGAACACATGCTCACGAAATCCGCCTGAGGTTGAATACGATGACGACTGATAACACACAGCTTGACTGGCACCGCGTCGCGGATTCGGATGAACTACCGTCAGGTCGCGTAAAAACCGTAACCGCCGGTACCCTGTCAATGGCGTTGACGAACATCGACGGCGACTACACTGCGATGGACAATCGCTGCCCACACCAGGGCGGGCCGTTGGGTGAAGGTTCGATCGAACGCGGCGAGGGTGGGCAATGCTGGCTGCGCTGCCCGTGGCATGGCTGGGACTTCGATCCGCAGACCGGCAGGCCGCCGGGCGGGCATGAGGATTCGGGTCAGCAGCTGTACCCGGTGGAGGTTCGCGACGACGGGATCTATGTCGGGATCGAAGCCGAGGCGCCGCATGAGACAACCGTTACCGACGTGATGGCCGAGACGATGACGAACTGGGGCGTGACCAGCGTGTTCGGCATGGTCGGGCACTCGAATCTCGGGCTTGCCGATGCGCTGCGCCTGCAGCAGAAAAACGGTCGCTTGAACTACTACGGTATTCGTCACGAGGGCGCCGCGGCGTTCGCGTGTTCCGGTTATGCGAAGCTAACGGGAAAGCCCGCCGCGTGCCTGGCAATCGCGGGTCCCGGCGCCACGAATCTGATGACCGGATTATGGGATGCCAAAGTCGATCGCGCGCCGGTACTCGCGCTGACCGGCCAGGTCGATGCACAGGTGCTCGGGCCGGGCGCGTTCCAGGAGATCGATCTCGCCGCGGCCTTCGCGCCGGTCGCGCGCTTCAGTCAGACGGTATTGCACACGTCGAAGCACGCGGAGCTGATGACGCTTGCGTGCAAGAGCGCGGTCGTCGAACGCGATGTCGCGCACCTGATCTTTCCCGACGACGTACAGACATTGCCGGCCGCGGAAGGCGCAACAGCGTCCGCGCCCGAAGGCAGAATCGCGTCGGCGAGTATCGCGCCGCCGCCGGAGTCGCTGCGCGACGCGATGTCGCTGATTGAGCGTGCACAGCGCCCGATCGTGATCGTCGGTTACGGAGCGAGGGACGCAATGGACGGAGTCGTTGCGCTCGCTGAGCGTCTGAACGCGCCGGTTCTGACGACGTTCAAGGCGAAGGGCCAGATTTCCGACCGGCACCCGCTTGCCGCGGGAGTGCTCGGGCGCTCCGGTACGCCGGTCGCGAGCTGGTTCATGAACGAGTGCGACCTGATCCTCGCGTTCGGTTCTTCATTTTCAAATCACACGGGGATTACGCCCAAGCGCAAGATCATCCAGGTCGACTTCGACCGGATGACACTCGGGAAGTTTCACCAGGTTACGGTGCCGGTATGGGGCGAGATCGACGTGACGGCAGGGCTGATGACCGCCGCGCTGCCCGACGCGTCGGACACAGTCGACCAGCGTCCGGAGCTGGCCGAGCGCTGGTCGATCTGGCGCGACGAAAAACGGCGCAGGCTCAACGATGATAGCGGTACCGGTCTCAATTCCGCGGCCGTGTTCGAAGCGCTCGGCGCCGCCGCGCCGCGCGACGCGATAATCGCGGTCGACGTCGGCAATAACACCTATTCCTTCGGTCGCTATTTCGAATGCGAGGACCAGCGGATCCTGATGTCCGGTTACCTCGGCTCGATCGGGTTTTCGTTCTCCGCCGCAATGGGCGCCTGGGCCGCGACGCAGGATCAGGATGCATATCGGGGCCGCAAGGTGATTTCCGTCAGCGGCGACGGCGGATTCGGCCAGTACATGGGGGATTTCACCACCGCGGTGAAGTACGACATGGATATTACCCACGTGTTACTGAACAACTCGCAACTCGGCAAGATCTCCAAGGAGCAGCGCGCGGGCGAATGGCCGGTATGGCAGACGGATCTGCACAACCCGAGTTTCTCGGCGTATGCGAAATTGTGCGGCGGGGAGGGAATGCGCGTGACGAAGGCCGAACAATTGGAGGATGCGCTGTGTAAGGCGATTGCGCATCAGGGGCCGGCCCTGGTCGAAATAATCACTGATGCGGATTTGATCTGAATCCGCCGGAGGTCAGCCTTCATGGGTGCCGCATTATCGATTTTCGTGCTACTGAGTCTGTCAGTTTTCGTTACGCGCGTTGCGGCGGTCGCATTGCGTCTGACCGGCCTCGACGAGACGACCGCGCGTTTTCAGGCTTTGTCCGCGTTCACCGGAACCGGCTTCACGACCCGTGAGGCCGAAACTATCGTTAACTATCCGGTCCGCCGACGTGTCGTCAGCCTCCTGATGATCGTCGGCAATCTCGGCCTGGTGACGGTCGTCGCGACGCTTGTCGCGTCGCTGGTACACACGGATGGTGACGTCGATGCGGTGATGGCCCAGCTCGGCTGGTTGCTCGTGGGTCTGGCGCTACTGTGGTTCCTGATGCTAAACGGATTCGCCAACCGCATCATGTGCACCGTCATTGGCCGTGTTCTCGTCGCTACCACTTCGCTCGGCAAGCGACGCTTCCATCGGCTGCTACAGGTTGGTGAAGGCTACAGCGTCTGCGAACACAGTGCCGTGCAGACAATTCTGAACCCGAATGGCGGCCTGGATGACTCGGCGCTGGCCGCGTCCGGATTGCTCGTGCTGGCATTGCACTCGACGGACGGCATGGTATCTCACGATGATCTCTCCGCCGCAACTGTCCGTGACGGCGATACGCTGATATTGTTTGGTCGTGATGAGGCACATGAATCATTGGGCTCTGCTTAGGCTGGCGCTGGCCGTTGCGCTCCTTGTTGGCGCAAACGCGGCGGTTGCCGCCGCTGACATTGTCGCGGAACTCGATCTGCGCGCGGCCGACGAGCCGGTCAGCGCAGCGGAACGCTGGGCGCCGCGCGGACCGATCGTCGTTCGCGTCGACTCGGCGGAGCAACTCGCCGGACTGCAACAGGTCGCGGGCGCCACGCCGCTGGTCGGCGTCGCCGACGAGGCCGCCGCGCTGGAGCGGATCGGCGATGCGACCGCGATCATCGGTTTCTGCTCGCCGTCGCTGGTGGCAGCCGCGCCGAAACTGCACTGGATACAGATCTACTGGGCCGGTGCGGAGACATGCATCGCCGCCACGGCCGGCGCCGACAACGAGTTACTGATCACGAATATGCAACGCGCGACCGGCCCGCAGATTGCCGAGCACGTGTTCGGCATGCTGCTCGGTCTGAGTCGCGGCATTGCCGCTCATGTCCGCGTTCAGGATGAGGCGATCTGGGACCCGCAGCGGTTTCCGATAACCAAGCGCGTCGAACTCGGCGGCAAGACGCTGCTCCTGGTCGGCCTCGGCGGTATCGGCACGGCCGTCGCCGAGCGCGCACATGCGTTCGGCATGCGCATCGTCGCGGTGCGTGCGAGCGGCCGCCCGGGCCCGGACTACGTCGCGGAAGTCGCGCGACCCGATCAGCTTTTGCGCCTCGCCGCGGAGGCCGACGCGATCGTCAACAGCGCACCGCTGACGCCGAAGACCAAAGGCATGTTCGACGCGGAGTTCTTCGCGACGATGAAGCCGAGTGCGTATTTCGTCAACGTCGGCCGCGGCGGGAGCGTCGTTACCGACGATCTCGTCGCCGCGTTGCGCGCCGGCGAGCTGGCCGGCGTTGGCCTCGACGTGACGGATCCGGAGCCGCTGCCTCGCGATCATCCGCTATGGCAGATGCAGAACGTGATCATCACGCCGCACGTCGCGGCGGATTCCGACCGGGTGTACGAGCGCCTGTTCCTCGTCGTGCGCGAAAACCTGCGCCGGTATGTCAGCGGCGAGCCGATGCTGTCGGTCGTCGATACCGAGCGCGGCTACTGAGCCGCATCCGGCTATAATCCGTCGCAAGAATCATTACCGGGTCGTCACGACCATGCATAGAATTTCTCTGCTACTCATCACCGTCGTTCTGTTATCTGGTTGCGCCGTCAATCCTGTAACAGGCGAACGCGAACTCAGCCTCGTGTCGACGCAGCAGGAAGTCGCGATCGGCGAGCAGCAGTACGGCCCGGGTCGCCAGATGTACGGCGGCGACTACGTCGCTGATCCGGATGTCACCGAGTACGTGCAGCGAGTCGGCAATCGGCTTGCCGCGGTCAGCGATCGCGATTTGCCCTACGAGTTTGTCGTGATCAACGATTCGACCCCGAATGCATGGGCCCTGCCCGGCGGCAAGATCGCGGTACATCGTGGCTTGCTGACCGAGATGGGCAGCGAGGCCGAACTCGCGGCGGTGCTCGGGCACGAGATCGTGCACGCGGCTGCACGGCATGGCGCGCAGTCGATGCAACGGGGGATGCTGCTGCAGGGCGCGATGATCGCGACGTCGATCACCGCGAATTCCAGTGAGTATGGTTCGCTGCTGATGACCGGCGCCGGGCTCGCCGCGCAGCTCGTCAACCAGAAATACGGACGCGATGCAGAGCGCGAGTCGGACCTTTACGGCATGGAGTACATGTCGCGGGCCGGCTATGACCCGGCCGCGGCGGTCGATCTGCAGCGCACGTTCGTGCGCCTGTCCGAGGGCCGTGATTCGAGCTGGGTGGAAGGCCTGTTCGCGAGCCACCCGCCGTCGATGGAACGCGTCGAGAACAACATTGAGACGCTCGCATCGCTGCCGCAGGGCGGGGAGCTCGGGCGCGAGGCGCACGCACGTTCGATCAGCCGGTTGATCGCGACGAAAGACGCGTACGCCGCGCACGACCGCGGCCGCAAGGCGCTGGCGCAGGGCGACACCGCGAACGCGCTGGCCGAAGCGAAGACCGCGCTGGCCGGCGAGCCGAACGAAGCGCTGTTTCATGCGCTGCGCGGCGACGTGCGTTCGGCGCAGAATCGCTGGGACGACGCACTGATCAACTACGAACGCGCGGTCAGCATGAACGGCACCTACTTCTACAACCTGATGCGCCGTGGGCTCGCGCAGCGTCAGCTCGGTCACATCGATCGGGCGGCGATGGACCTGGAGCGCAGTATCCAGCTGCTGCCGAGTCCGCCGGCGCTGAATGCGCTCGGCGAGATTCGCCTCGAGGAGGGCCAGCGCGACGCCGCGATGGAACTGTTTCGCGCGGCGGCGCAATCCGATTCGCCCGACGGCCGTGCCGCGAGGAATTCGCTGGCGCGGCTCGAGTTGCCGGAGAAGCCGTATCGCTATCTGCCGACGCGCCTGGGCCAGGACAGTGCCGGGCGCCTCGTCGTCGAGGTGCAGAACCCGACCGGTTTATCGGTCGAGATCACCGAGCTCACGTTCGAAGTGATGGTTGCGTCCGGCCAGGTGCAGACCGCGGCGCAGTCGCTGCGCGGGCGCCTCGACGGTGGTCAGTCGGGCCAGATTCCGGTCGATTCACGCATCGCCGCAGCCGTCACAGATCCGCGCAACATTCGCGCCGCGGTGACGCGTGCGCGTATAGTCGACTGACAACTGGTTGACCGACAATTGGTCGACTAACGTCGGCGCTCCGTGCTTCAGTCGAGCATCTTGAGTTCGGTGAGAATTGCCTCGCGCAAATCATCCATCGCACCGTCGATCGCCGTGACACTCGCGTCGCTTTCGCCGAGTCCGCTCCAGTTCACATCCCACGCTTCGAGCAGCGTGGCGGACGACTGCTCGACGTCCGCCGGCATCAGCGCCGCAAGATCTTTGATCACCAGAACCTTGGTCCAGCCCTTGCGCGGATTCCCCTCGACCATGTCCTTGTCGTAGTGCGCAAGATAGGTGATGCGCTGCAGGTCCGCGACGTGCACGAGGATCTCGAAGCCCGCCTGCCGAATCGTGCGGTTCTCCTCGGTCAGTTCGTTGCGCCAGGTCGTGTAGCCGAGCGCGGTCAATGCGACGAGCAGGCTGATGATCGCGAGCTGGTTGTTCTTAATCTGATCGATAATTTTCATGATTCTGCGTCTCGGCCTGTGAGTATCGTCCGCTCCGGCGTGGTCTAATTATCCATCGTTGAACGCAGGAGGAGAACCGTGAAGAGGATCGCGCGCCGCGCGGGTTTCGCCACATCGCTGACGTTGGCGGTCTGCATTAGTACCTTCGCGACGATCGCTTTCGCCGACGTCGAGTTCCGCCGCCAGTACGCCGACTCCCGCTACGGGCAGGTCCACATGCTGATGTCGCGGCCGGCCGGCGCAGAAGCGTCGCACACCCCGATGGTCTGCCTGGCGCCGAACCCGATGTCCGGTCGGTACTACCGAATGTTCATGGCGGAGATGGGCCGGGACCGAATCATGATCGCGCCGGACTACCCGGGCGTCGGCGATTCCGACCCGCCGGACGCGCCGCCTGATCTGGCCGGCTACGCCGGTGCGATGGCGGACGTGCTCGACGCGCTGGGATTCGGCGGTACCGATCGCCGCAAGGTCGACGTGTGTGGCTATCACACCGGCGCGATGGTCGCGATCGAACTCGCGATCGAGCGCCCCGACCTCGTCAATCGGCTGGTGCTCGCGGGCGTGCCGTTCTACACGGGCGCGGAGCGGCAGCGACAGTTCGACGAGAACGTCGTCGCGGCCCCGCTGGAAGAAGAATTCGACAGTTTGCGCAAGTCGTGGGAGTTCACCGTCAGTGACCGGCAGCCCGGAGTGACTCTGGAACGCGGCTACGATAATTTCGTCGACGTGTTGAAACCAAAGTACCGGCATCACTGGCCGTACCGCGCGGTGTTCAGCTACCCGGCCGAGGGCCGCGCGCTCCTGGTCTCACAGCCCGTACTGATCCTGAACACACACGGCGGGCTCGAGGATCAGACACGCGCGTTCGCGGCGTTGCTGCCCGATGCGACCGTGATCGAAATACCCGAGCTGTACCACGGCGTGTTCGACGTTGGCGCAGCGCTACTCGCCGGCCACGCCCGTCCGTTCCTCGATGGGGAGGAGGTCGCCCACTGAGTCACGCACCGAGCCGCGCCTACATGCCGGTGAAGTACTGGATGCCGAGGTACGCGGTGTAGTCGAGTTCGGCCGCGCCGGTCGGTTCGCTAATCCTTGAACCAAATGCTGCCAGCACATGCCATGAGGGCGTGATCTCGATGTCGGCGCCGAGGTTCCAGTTTACGAACGCATCGTCGAGCTCGCTGTTGGTCGCGCCGTAAATCTCGAACATCAGCTGTATCCGGTCCCCGAGCGGATGTCCGATCGCGCCCCCGAAAGCAACCTCGTCTTCCTCCTGCTGAATCGCTGCGAACGCGAGTTCCGCGCTCAGCGTCCAGTTGCCCAACGCATACTCCAGGTTCACGGGCAGCAAGGTGATCGGCGTGTCGCTGCCGACGCCGAGCGTCGCCGCGGTCAGGCTGATACCGAACGAATAGCCGGGCGCGAATGCGATCTGCAGGTTTTCGCTGTTATAGAACCGCCATTTGAAGCCGACCGCGAGGTTGCCGAAGTCGGACTCCGAAGATGCGCCTTCGGGATCGACGACGACATATGGGTACGCGGCCGAGATCTGCGTGTTGTCGCTGAGTCCGAGGGATACGTCGAGCACCGGCAATTCGCTGGCCGTGCCGCCGCCTTTCTCCTTCGCGGACGACGACGCAACGATGACTTCCCATTGCCCGGGGTCGAGTATCCCCGGGTCGTCGATGTTGAGTGGCGGCCCGGCGCTGGCCGGTGACGCGAGCATGATGCCGCCCGCGACAGTTAGCATACGCAGCCGATGAAACTTGTTGTTGAACATTTGTTTTGAATCCTGAGCGTGACTGCGCCGGCAATCGTGCGGCGCTGAACAACGGGCGCATGCCCGTCACTGCATCGGTCCGAAGATCAGGAATTCGGTGGCGGCGTGGGTGGCGCTGTCGCTCGATTATGTATGGCGACTTCGCCTGTCGAGGTGACAGTCGACCGGTCGGCAAGCGAGACGACGCTACCGGACATCACGATACCGGTCAGGTGGCTCGACAGGTGGCAGCAGTGATCGCAATCATCGGCGTGATCGTCATCGTGCGTACCGTCCGTCAGCGTGGTTTCGTCGCCAGCTGCATGTCCGTGGAAATCGACCGCAGCTTCGACTCCGCCCGCCCAGATTGCTGAAATTATTATTAAAAGCAGTAGTTTGCGCATTGTCATCACGTCGTGCGTCGCGGCCGGGCTATTATAATGTGGGTGTCGGCGTAAATCTCAGGTGTTTTCCAGACCGGCCCGCGCCTTGCCGATCTGTTCACAGCCCGGATGGCGACTGAACCACGCTTCCACGTCGGCGAACGGCTCGACGTCCGCGTACTTAAGCATCATGTCGCACAGGTTCGCGAAATGCGGGATCTCGTGTTTGTCCGCGACGCACTCCTCGACGACGATCGTCCGGTAGCCCGCCGACAGCGACGCGACCGCCGACGCGCGCACGCAGCCGGATGTGCTGCCGCCGGTCAGGATTACGGTGTCGACCTGGTGCCACACGAGCAACGACGGGATGTTGCTCTCGTGGAAGACGCTGGCCATGCGCTTGTTGATGACCGCGTCGACGGTGTGGTCGACCTGCAACCGCGGATCGAGGCGCGCGCGCGGGCTGCCGACCTTGATGTTTTGCAGCGAGTTTTCGGTGTCGGTGCGGGTCCCCCAGACGCCGGCGTCGTCGGCATTGTCCATGTAGGCAACATAGGTCCAGATCACCGGCATGTTTTTCGCGCGTGCGAGAGTGGCCAGGCGATTGATGTAGTCGAGCTGGTTCGGATCGGTCTGATAAGCCGTCTTGTACGTGTCGAGGTCGGTATACGCACACTGCAGATCGATGTTGATCAGCGCGGCTTTGTCGCCGAAGCCGAATTTCGCACGATTCGGACTCGCTTTGACTTCTTCCCAGTACTGTCGGGCCGTCAGGTCCGAGGTCTGCATGACCGGCATGTCGTGTTCTCCGTTTTCGAATTACTCGAGCCGCATGCGCGCGACGATGCGGGTGAGCTCGCCGGATTCCCGGAGCTCGGCAATTTCTGCGCGCAGTGCTGCGGCCGCCTCGGGGTCTCCGGCGCCGATCACGAAGCGCATCGGCTCATCGCGAAACACCGCATCGTCGGCAATATCGAGTTTGTTGACGCGAATGATGCCCTTCAGCGTGTCGACGTATTTTTGCCCGCGTTCGGAATAACGGATCAGGCCGTCGGCCAGCGCCAGCGACGTCAGCGGCTTACCGGCCGCGCGGCGGTCCGCGCGCAGGCGCCGGAATTCATCGTATGCAGGATGTGAGCTCAGGTTGATGAAATAGCCACGCACGCTGTCGAACGGCCAGTCGAACGCGGCGATCCGGTGATCGCCGAGATTCTTGCGCTGCTGCTCTGGCACGAGGCCGTTGTCGCCGTAGGTCCACTGACCGAACAGCGCGTTGCCCTCGACCGCGAATCGAGACGTACCATAGCCGCTCTCGTACGCGGCCTGGCCGAGCACGAGCCCGGCAGGTATCACGTCGAGCCGATAGAGCGCCTCATCGACAATGCGGGGAGCGTCGTCTTTCGATTCGATTTCGGGATTGCTGATGCGCAGAAGCTGTGCCGCCTCGCCCAGCCACGCAAGTTCATCGCGCGGCGGCGACTGTCCGGCCGCGAGTTGCTCGCGCATGCGCTCGAGTCGCGCGCGGCGATCCATGACCATCGCGTTCGCGTGCATCACGAGCGGCAGCATGAAGCGATAGAAGATTTCCTTCTTCTCAGCGACCGGCATCT
>JBPCXI010000045.1:0-8077 GCA_051008895.1 Gammaproteobacteria bacterium
TCGTTCGCCACTGGCTCGGCCGGCTCGCGGCCGCAGCCAATCAGCGACGCGGCCAGAATGAGGCTTATTATTATGTTTGTTCTCATTGCCGCGTACTCTACCAAATTGTCGCCGGTTAGCCATTATCAGTGCGCGGCGGAAATGCCGGTCGCCGCGAAGCCCCGTTAACACAGTGGCGTAAGTGGTTGAGTTGGTATCTCCGTCCGTGCGAGTCAATTCGCAGGCTTGCATTCACTCGTGTGCGGGGGCAGATTGGCAAGGCTGGCCTACCGATGACGCAACGTCGCGGGCCGGCGAACAACAACTAAGGGGAGCGCGCATCGTGGCGCAGTCGACAAGGGTGGCTGCGGTCAGCGCTTATATCGATGCGCCTGACAATTGGAGGGGATATCATGAGCAGACTTGCGATCGCATGCGCAACAGGTGTTGCGTTGTTACTTACGAGCGCCGCGCAGGCAGCGGTTGTCGACGTGGTGCTGTCGAGCATTGTTGCGAGCGATGGATCTACTACGATCACCGCGGCTTCGATCACCGGTACGACGACCGGGACCTATGATACCGGCACCGGCATCGTGACGATGGACAGTGGGACGACGGCCGCACAGTTCAATATAGGGCCGAGCTCAGCGTTCACGCACCTTATTACAGACTGGACGACCGGCGCGGGCGGCTATTCGGCGACCAGTTATCAGTGCATCGAGGGAACGTTCGGCGGACTCGTCGGCGGCTCACTGTGCGGCGGGTACAACTTCGGCGACAACGGCTCCAACGAATCGATCCTCAGCTACGCGTCGATGCCGGGCGTGCTAATCATCGGTGGCGACGACTTCGCGTCCGGCACGGTGCAGCAGGGCACAGACTACGCGACCAGCACTATTTCGTTCGGCGGTGGAACTCTGTTCATGGAGACCGCAAACTTCCAGACGACGCCCGGGGTGCTCGGCGTCCAGCTGACTTTCGTGCCCGTACCGGCGGCCGCGTGGCTGTTCGGCAGCGCGCTTGCTCTGCTCGGCCTCCGGCGGCGCAAAAACATCTAGTCGCTTGAAATAGAACGCCCCTCGCTCGAGGGGCGTACTTTCCTGGGTCTTGAAGCAGCGCCCGCTTACGGGTTCGCGCAGCCCCAGATCGGCGGTGGTGCCGGCGGTCCGGCCGGCGGTGCATAGGCCGGCGGCGCATCGCACGTCGGTGCCACGATGTTGCCGACGATGATCTCGCGCAGGTATTCCGGTGCGATGATCTGGCAGTAGTGCACGCCCTTCTTCTCCGGGCCGACGAACGGCGACGGATTTGTGCGCGCCACGTACAGCGGTTTGCCAACGATGTGGACCTTGCCGTCGGCCGTGCTGGTGTAGGCCGTCGTGGCCGGCGCCTCGCTGGTCCACTGCTGACCGGTGAACGTGACCCACTCGTCGAATACGACCTCGGTCACGACCTCCGGTTCCTGGTTCGGGTTCGTCAGGCTGTTCAGTACACGCGCGTAAGTGTCGGCGTTGATGTCGCTGCAGCTCGCGCCGTCAGCGGCTGCGCCGGGACCGTAGTAGAACTCGATCGCGTCCCACGACTTCATCTTGCACATGATCGTCTGCGGATAGTCCTTGCCTGCCGAATCGATCCCATAGCCGACGAACTGTGTCGTGGTCAGCGGCGCGCCCTCGTTGCCGTCCCATGGCGCCGCGTCCGAGCCGATGAAGCCGGTCGCCGGCGTACCCGGCGGCGGGAACGGGATGCCCGCCATGCCGAGCTCGCCAAACAGCACGTTGTTCGGCTCCAGGATCGTGTTCGCGATGATCCCCTGGGCGCCCTTGCAGAAGCGGTTGACCGCGGCGGTCGAGTACAGCTGGCCGCGCGCCTTGCCTGCGTATGCGCCGTCGACCGGCGCGATTGTGCCGACGATGCCGGCGAGTGCTACGGTACCCGCTGCGGCTACAGAGGGCAGTAGTCTTTTCATTTTCAATGCGATGCCCCTTAATAAACGTCACAGGATTGTGATGATAGCGGTTCAAGTTTACTGATTCACGGCCGGACTTGCCGGCGAAGCCAACCGGCCTGTTCGGCTAATCGGCCCGGATCTGTCGCGCTCATGCAACAGATTCTGTTGAACACTTGCATTATGTGATGGCTGTCACGCCCGGTTGTGAGCGTGCCTGCGACGATGCGCGCGTTGTTGTGCTTGTCAATGAGGATTGAATTCATGAAAGCAACCGCGATTATTTTCGCAGCGATGATGCTGATCTCGAACGTCAGCGTCGCTGAAGATGTCAGTTACACACATGTGCGCCTGAACTACGTCAACACCGAGCTGGACATCGGTCCGGTCGACGTCGACGGCGATGGCCTCGAGCTCAAAGGCTCGTGGGCCGCGACGAACAACGTGTTCGTGTTCGGCGATTATAGCGACGTCGATTTTGACTTCGACGTCGATGCGTCGCGCCTCGAGCTCGGCGGTGGCTACCGCTATGCCGTGCGTCCGCGCATCGACCTCGTCGGCCGCGCCGGCTATTCGCGCATCGACCTGAGTACGTCGGGCGTGGATGCCGACGACGACGGCCTGCTGTTCTCCGGCGGCGTTCGCAGCCGCATGACGGACCGCATCGAGGGCCGTGCTGCGCTGAACTACCGGATGATGGACGAAAGTGATAACAACACCGAGTTCGAGTTCGGCGGCGACTTTTTCGTCACGCAGAACGTCAGCCTTGGCGCGGCACTGTGCCTTGGCGACGATGCGACGACCTGGTCGTTTGGTGGACGCTACGCGTTCCAGTAAGCCGACCGCGTCAACGCACTGAAGCATTGAAAGCCCCGCCACGGCGGGGCTTTTTTTTTGTGCCGGACAGCTGTATTCGGGAGTAGACTGAGCGCATGAACGGGTCGGTGTTGAGAATCGGCGGCAGTCTTGCGCTCGTGATGTTTCCACTGATGTTCATGGCCGTGTTCGCGCTGCACATCGACAGCCCGAATGAGATTTTTCAGCTCAAATGGCGCCATGATCCATACCTCGCGCCCGACATTATGGAGACGCTGCGCGATCGCCCGCTTGCGCAACGCTACTATGTTCTGCCGCACCTGATCGGCTTCCTCAGCATGCCGGTGCTGATTGCCGCCGCGCTGAGTCTTGGCGCGATTCTCTACCGCGTGAAGCCGGGTTGGGCGATCGTCGGCGCGACGATGAGCTGCGCCGGCGCCGTGTTCATGGCCGGCATGCTGGCGATGTGGCTCGGCTTTGCGGCGATCGGCAACGTGCCGGACAATCTGGTTCCCGGCGCGACCGCCGCTCTCGAGGCGTTGATCGAGATGCAGGGTCCGCTGCTGTGGTCGACAATCCTGACCGGCTTCAGCCTGCTCGGTCTTATGGTTCTGGCCGTCGGGCTGTTCGTCGTCGGCGGCGTCCCGAAGTGGTCCGCCGCGCTGATCTTCGTCGGTTGCCTGATGATGTGCCTGTTCATCGATCTCGACAACCTGATGTTCGCCGGTGCGTTACTGACTTTTTGCGGCATGGCACCGATCGCACGACGGCTGCTCGCCGATGGGTTCGAAGCCGGCACCTGAGCCCGGCGCCGCCGGAACGCTGGCATTTCGGCCGCGATTGGTCTAAAAAGGTCGCCCTGACCGATCTGCAGCGGAGAATAAAGTGAATAGCGAATGGCTGACGAAACCGCGCTCACGGCGCGAGCTGATGGACTCCTTGATCAAGGCCGGCGGCGTAGCGGCCGGCGGCGCTATGCTCGGCGCCTGCGCGCAACCCAGCGCGCCGCCCGCGGCCCCGCGCGAGACGATCGATTTTGCGGACCCGATGCAGAGCCTGCGCGCGTTCATCAAGCTGATCGGCGATCTCGATCCGACCGTCGAGACGCCGAGCTGGTTCGGCGGCACGTTGTACGCCGACGTTCGCCGTGACCGGCCGCTGCAGCCGCTGATGGGCGTCGAGGGCTTCGGCGTGCTGCGCACCGAGGCACAGGACGACGGCTCGTTCCACCTGTTCAACCGCGAGCTCGCGTTTTACACGGACCTGAAGACCGGCGAGTACATCGATACGTGGGTCAACCCGTGGACGAAAGAAGAGTGCGAGGTCAAGCCGATCCATAACATGACCGTCAATGCGCACATGATCGTCAGCGAGAAGATCGGCACCGCGATCGCGATGGACTTCGACGGTAACCTGATGGAGGTACCGCTGCCGCTCGGCTGGAACAACTTCGGCGACAAGCTGTTTTCGAACTTCGGCGTCCATACGATGTTCCCGAACGAGCTGAAGCCCGACGTGTGGCCGCGCGAGTCGTCGGGCCCCGTCGTGCGGATCGCGGAGATCTTCCAGCGCGTCGCGGACCTCGCGCAGCTCGAGAACCCGGACGTTACCAGCGCCGACTACTCCGGCGTCTGGACCCGCGTCGGCCCGTGGTTGCCGTGGATGCGTCAGGGCCAGGCAGAAGGCAACCTCGTGTTCAGCACGTTCATGACGAAACTGAATTCGGCGGACGAACTTTCGCCCAAGTTCAAGGCACGCATCGAGGAGCGGCTGCCCGAGTACTTCGTCGCGCCACCGCCGGAGACCTGGGGTGCCAAAAACGATTCGAGCTTCAGCGTTTACGCCAAGGAAAACGAGCCGCTGCCCCCGTTGACGGAGTAACGCGCGGCGGACAGGTTAGACGCGCTGAATGCCGATGACGACGCCGGTGACGTAGGACGCGACCCAGATAACCCAGACGGGCACGGCGTAGCGGTGAAAGCCGTTCAATATCGCGTCGCGTCCGGTCAGTCGGGCCCAGCTGCCGACGATCGCCAGCACGCCCATCAGGCCGAGGCCAAGATAGCCGCTGATCGTGTGGAAGTCCCAGACGATCCCCCCTTCGAGCGACAGGCCCATCATGCGCGTCGCGAGCGCGTCGGTTGCTAGCCCGAGCCACAGCAGCACTACGTGCGCCGTCGTCAGTCGCTTCAGCCGCCAGTTGCGCGCGACCGCAATGCTATACAGTAGCAGCGCTGTCGTGATCGAAATGACGGAAATCAGGATGATCGGTTTCAAGTCGGTGCCCGGGGTCTGCTGGCCAGGGAGCGAGTCTATACCCTCTCAGCGCAAGAGCGGCATAGCGGAAAACCGCTAGTGGTGCCGGATCTCCTCGGCCAGCGCGCGCGTGATGCGGGACGGTGAAACGCCGAGCTTGCGGTCCAGGCGCTCGCGGCACTGCTCGTAGATGATCATCGCGTCCGCGTATCGTCCCAGCCGGTCGTGGCAGACCATCAGCCGTCGGTAGAGCCTTTCGGAATACTCGTCCAGCGCGATACCCGATTCGTACGCTTCGATCGCCGTTTGCCATTCCTCGAGCTGTTCCCAGTGACGGCCGAGTTCGCAGACTGCGTCGCGCACTTTGTCGCGGAGTTTTTCGCGGAGCGCCAGCGTCCAGGCCTCATCGTCTGAGCTGAACAGGTCGCCGCGATACAGCTCGATACCGCGCCTCAGTCTGTCGACTCGGTCGCGGGCCGCGGGCGCGGACGACAGCAGTGTCTCGACTTCCCAGGCGTCCACCCAGCAGCACGCGCGGTTCAGGCTGATCGTTCCCTGCGCGATTTCGATCGCGTCGGCGCGACCCAGCAACTGGCGCAGCCGGTGCACTGAAGTCTTGAGCGAGTTGTGCGCCGCGTCCGCCTCCGAGTCCGGCCATATCGCGTCCGTCAGCGCCGCCTCACTGACCTGCTCGCCACCGAGAGCGATCAGCGCCTTTAACAGTTCGATGACCTTTTTCTGTCGCGTGGTGCCCTGGCCGATCAGCTCGCCGTCGCGCAGGATCCTGCAGCCGCCGAGCGCGTATATCTTTAAGGGCCACGGCCAGTCCTCTGTCGGGCCGGACCCATCCGGCGCGTCCAAATCGTGCGTCCGCACGAGCCGACGCACGTGATCCGCGCAGACGTCTTCGCTCAGCAACCGCGCGCATAGCTTGCTCATTCGTTCGCGATCGAGCCAGTCCATGACGAGTATGTCTGCCGACTCGCCGATCTCCATCGCCGCGCGGCCGAGACTGATGCAGCTGTCATCGTTAGCGTCGAGCGCGAATAGCGCTTCGATGACGGCGCACTGGTGGCGCAGGAAGTCACTGTCTACACGGCGACCGAGTCGATTGGCCTCGTCGACATGCCGGCGCGCGGTTTCCCTGTTGCCGGACTCGAAATGCAGCATCGCCATGGCGACGTGGTATTTCGCCGTCGGTATTGCCGGCCAGCCACCTATCGTCAGCGTATGCTCGGCAGCGGCCATGCGCTCGAACGCATCCTGCACCCGGCCGGCCAGCCACTCGCACCATGCGAACAGCCAGTGGTGATGGAACCACAGCAAATTCTGCTGCGTCGGCAAAATCGCCGCATCCGTCTGCAGGCATTCGCGCGCTGCATCGCCGCGCGCGAGCAGCAGGTTCGATTGCGCGGCGACGCCGATCAGCTTGTGTTGCCAGATGCATACACCGCTGTCGCGGCTCAGAGCGATGCCATGTTGCGCGCGCCGGATCGCAGACTCCATATTGCCGGTGGCCATCGCGAACTGGGCTTTCGCCGCGAGCCAGCTGATCTGCTGATCCTCGGTCGGATCGCCTTGATGGACGCGGCTTTCGAGGATCTCGCTCAGGATCCGTCCCTTCGCCATCGCGCCCATCCACGTGAAGTGCTGCAACATGATGTTGCCCGTCAACAGCTGCTGCGTCATGCTCTGCGGCCGCCTCATGATCTCGATCGTCCGCTCGACGAGGGCCTCGGTCCGGCTGTCGGCCGGTCGCGCAAAGATGTTGGCCAGGCACATCGCATAGGTGAATGTGTTCTCGATCTGCGCCGACGCAAAGTCCGGCTGCTCGGCGGCGAGCGCGGTGCCCTCGGTCAGCCATTCCTCGAGGCGCTGGAACGCGGTCCAGCTGATCAGGATCGCGTAGACCGCCCCGGCCCATGCCAGCTGGGCGCCGGTCGCATCGGACTTCTCGCGACAGCCCGTGAATGACGACTCGAAGTGCGCAATGGCCTCAGGCGGGCTGTCGAACAGTCGGCAGATGCCCAGCCAGTACTCGAGTCGCGGGAAGCGTATCAGTTCGTCGGGTGGCAGCGACGTGATCCAGCGGTCGATCGTATTTACGCGACCGTGCGACAACATCGTCTGTACGTTCTCGCAGATCAGCGTGTAGACGTGCCGGTAATCACCCGCGTCGGTCAGCAGCTCGACCGCGGCCTCAACTTCGCCGACCGCTGCCGCGACCTTGCCGGCGGTGCGTTTCGTGTCGCGGATCTCGGCGGGCGTAAGCCGCAGGTCGAGTTGATTGAGCAGAAACTCGCGAAACAACGGGTGGAACTGCAGCAACGGTTTCGGACTCGGATGATAGTCGATGAAGTAGTTGCGTTCGTGCAGGCGAAACAGCGCCTGCCAGTAACGATCGCTGCCGCTGAGTTCGATCGTCACTTGCTCGGAGATCGCCGGCAGCAGTGCGGCCTGCATCAGGAAGTTCTGTGTGTGCGCATCGTGGCGCGAAAAGATCTCCTGGGCGAAGTAGTCGAATAGCGCTTGTGGCTGCGTCTGTTCGAAGTCGATCGCCAGCGGATCGAGCTCGTTGGCGCGCAACAGCAGGATCACGCCTGCGACCCAGCCCGCGGAGACGCGCTCGAGTGCCGCGAGGTCGTCGTCGCCGAGATCTGCGAAACCATGCTTCTCGGCAACGTCGCGAACTTCGAGTGCGGTCATCTTCAGTTCCGGCCAACCGATTGTGTCGAGCTGCTCGTTTGCGATCAGCCTGGACAGTCCCGCCGGCACCGGCCGACGGCTAACGAGAAAAATGTTGCAGCCAGCCGGCAGGCTGTCGATCGCCATCGTCAGCGCGCGGTGAAACTCCGGCACGTCGTCGACGAAGTGACAGTTGTCGAACACGAGTACGAAGGGCGACTGCAATGCATCGAAAAACCGTTCGAAGAATTTGCGGTTGAACGCGTCGGGCTCGCGCACGAACGCGGAAGAATAGCGCGGCAGTCGTTCGCTCGCACCGGACGCGATGTCGTCGAGTGCGGCACCGAGATAGTGATAGAGACTCGCGATGTCGCGGTCACCGCCGTCGACCTG
>JBPCXI010000046.1:0-6104 GCA_051008895.1 Gammaproteobacteria bacterium
CGCTATCGCCAGCGCTACGTCGACCTGATCGTCACCGAGGAGACGCGGCGAGTGTTTCGGGCGCGCACGAGTATCGTGCAGTACATCCGCTCGTATCTCGATGCGATGGATTTTCTGGAAGTCGAGACGCCGATGATGCAGCCGATACCGGGTGGGGCGGTGGCGCGGCCGTTCGTCACGCATCACAACGCGCTGAAGCGCGACCTGTATTTGCGCATCGCGCCGGAACTCTATCTGAAACGGCTCGTCGTCGGCGGTTTCGAGCGCGTGTACGAGATCAACCGGAGTTTTCGCAACGAAGGCATCTCCACGCGGCACAACCCCGAGTTCACGATGCTCGAGCTGTACATGGCGTACGCCGACTATCAGACGCTGATCGACCTGACCGAGAATCTCGTGCGCAGCCTGGCGGCGATGTTGGGTGACGGCAGTACCGTCGAGTACCAGGGCCGCAGCTATGATCTGAGTCAGCGATTCACGCGCTTGAGCGTCATCGACGCCGTGGCGCAATTCAATCCCGCGCTCGACGCGGAGAAATTGCGCGATCGCGACTATCTGGCTGACGCCTGCAAGACGCTCGGCATCGAGGTCAAGGACGCGTTTGGCTCCGGCAAGTTGCTGATCGAGATCTTCGAGAAGACCGTCGAAAACGAGCTGTTCGAACCGACGTTCATCACCGGGTTTCCGGCCGAGGTGTCGCCGCTCGCTCGCAGGTCCGACGGGGATCCGTGGCTAACTGATCGCTTCGAGTTTTTCGTCGCCGGGCGGGAGCTGGCGAACGGGTTCTCAGAGCTGAATGACCCGGAGGACCAGGCCGAGCGCTTTCGTGCGCAGGTCGCGCAGAAAGAGGCCGGTGACCAGGAAGCGATGTTCTACGATGACGACTACGTCACCGCGCTCGAGTACGGGATGCCGCCGACCGCAGGGTTGGGTGTCGGTATCGATCGGTTGGTCATGTTCCTGACCGACAGTCCGTCGATTCGCGACGTACTGCTTTTCCCGCACTTGCGCGACGCCTAGGTCGTGCCATGCAGGGTTGCGCGATTCAGGGTCGCGCGATTCAGCGGCGGGAGACGAGCTGCTCCTGATGTGTGGCGAGGTCTTCCTTGCGCACGCGCAGCTGGACTTCGAGGTCGTCGACTTCGTTTTCCAGTTTGATGCGTTCCTCGGCGAGCTGTTTGGTTTCGACGATCAGCTTCGCCCGCTCTTCGCCGGACGTCTGGTCAGCGAGCACACTCGTCATCGTGCTGGCCAGCTCTTTTTCGATCGTGTTCATCCGCGATTCACGACTCGCGATCTGACGCGTCGTCGAGTTCACCGCGTTTTGCAGTTCGTATAAGGTGCGTCCGTCGTAGTAGGCGCTCAGGAAGTCGTTTTCGAGGCTGGCCGGGCAGACTCCCGCGTAGGTCGCGCCCCGCGACCCCTCGCGAAACCCGCGTTCCGGCTGGCAGAATTCCCGCAGTCCCGCATCGCGACCGTTCCGGTACGCCTGAAAATCGGGCGCAACCTCGTGTTTCGCGCAGTTCTTGCGGTAGCTGCCGAAGTGGTCGGTAGATCGCCCGCGCGTGCCGTCCTCATAGCCTACGGCCTGCCAATCCGCGAGTTCACACTCGTTCGCGCTCATGCCGCCGCAACCGCCGATGATCATCGCGGCCGCGCCCATACCAAGAAATTGTCCAAGACGCATGGTGCGCCTCCTGCTCCGGTAACACCCGAGGTTCTTGGTATCACCCGTCCGGACAGTGGACCGTGACCGGTCTCACGAAATGCCCGGCCGGCTCGCCGCGCGCGTCGAAACTGCGACCGATTCGTCGCTGGGGAGGCCGATCAGCGTGTGTCGCCGATCGCGTAAGGCAGGGTCAGAGGGGCAAGCGGAGCGGTCCCGGCGGTATCCGCGAACCAGGGGCCCGCCGCCCTGTCGATGGCCACCACCGCAGTCAATTCGGTCCCGTCGTCTGCGCGCGCCGTCGCGACGATCTTGCCCGTCGCGCCGTCCGGGCCGTGAATCGACTCGCCGGGTAATGGCGCGTCGCCGGTTTGGGCGCGGAAGCGGTGCATGCGCCGCTTGATGCGGCCGAGATTCTGCGTCCGCGCAACGATTTCCTGGCCGACGTAGCAGCCCTTCGTGAAGCTGATGCCGCCGAGCAGGTCGAGGTTCACCATCTGCGGTATGAATGCCTCCGACGTGGCCGCTATGATCGTCGGTAGTCCGGCCCGGATGTCGCGCAGGCGCCATGTGTTTTCGTCCGTCGCGCCGAAACCGCCGCGTTCACGCAGCTCGCGCAGTCTTGCCGCCGGAGCGCACAGCAGCGCGCGGCCGGGATCGCCGAGCAGACGCGTCGCGATGACGCCTTTCGCGGCTGCGGTCGCGCCCGGCTTTGCGCCGACGTCGATGTCGCCAATCGTCGTGACCTGGTCGACGTCGACGCCGATCAGACCGCAAACCTCATCGTCCGCGACATCGATCGTGACGTTGGCACGCAGTACGAACATGCCGAGGCGGCGGCGGACGCCGTCGATCACGTCTGCCGGCAACGGCCATAGCAGCGCGTCCGGCGTCGCCAGCAGCTGCCCGACCGCCAGCAGGCGGCCTTTGGGATTGGACCAGCCGGCGAGCGCGGCATGCTCCGGGTCGACCTTGCCGACGTCTTGCGTCAACTGGCCCTGGAGAAATTCGACGCGGTCGTCGCCCGCGATGCGCAAAATGCGCATTTCGTCGAGCGTCACCAACTGTATCGCACTGTTTCCGGAAGAATTGTTCACGTGGCTCAGGGGTTTCCGCTACTGAAAAATCCGGATCATTCTGGCACACTACCGCGCATGCCAGAACCCGGTCCCAACGCCAGACTCTCAGCGGATGACGTCACGCGCGTCGACGCCGAGCGCGAACCGCAGGCGGATGCGGCCAGCACCTCGGCGGCGACCGCCGGTGAAGGGCAGCAGCCGCAGCGGGCGCGCGAGGTCGGCGGTCGTGACGGCCTCGACCCGACTCGCTATGGGGACTGGGAGTACAAGGGGCGGTGCATCGATTTCTAGCGCCGTTTCTTGCACCGGCGATCCTGCCGATCATCTGACGCGTGTGTCGTCGCTGCGAGTCGTCGCAGGGCCTCGTGTACGCGGATGCGGGTGAGACGCAGTCATATTGGAGGAAGCACGAACGATGGCCCGCAATGACAGACCGCTATCCCCGCACATCGATGTCTATCGCTGGCAGATCAGCAATACCCTGTCGATTTTGCACCGACTGACCGGCGTCGCGCTGTCTGTCGGCGTGATTGCGCTCATCGGCTGGCTCGTATCGCTCGTCTCCGGGCCCGCCGCTTACGCGAGTGTGAACAGCTTTTTCGCCGGACCGCTGGGCGCGCTGATGCTGTTCGGCTGGACGTTTTGCATCTTTTATCACCTGGCCAACGGGATTCGGCATCTCGGCTGGGACGCCGGATACGGATTCGACAAACAGCGGGCGCGCCAGACAGGTTGGCTCGTCGTCGGCGTTGCTTTGGTCATGACGGCCGGCACCTGGATCGCCGCGTACGCGGCCTGAAGGAGTCTATTTATATGAGTCTGCAAGCGCCGCTGGCGCGAGTCCTTGGCCTGGGTTCCGCACGCGAAGGCACGGGCCACTGGTGGGCCCAACGGCTGACCGCGGTCGGCATGGTGCCGCTGTCACTGTGGTTCATTTTTTCCGTGATGGGTATGGCGCACGGCAACTACGAGTTCGTGACCGCGTGGATCGCCGAGCCGCTGCATGCGATCGGCATGGTTTTGCTGGTGCTGACCGTCGTCTATCACTCTAATTTGGGCCTGCAGGTCGTGATCGAAGATTACCTGCACGGCGCCGGCGGCGTGGTGGCGCTGATCGTCGCGCGGTTCGCGCACGTCGTGCTGGCGGTTGCGGGTGTCTATGCGATCGTCGTCATTGCGGTAGGAGCCGGAAGATGACCGGAGCCTACACGTTCGTCGACCATACCTTCGATGTCGTCGTCGTCGGCGCCGGGGGCGCCGGGCTGCGCGCGACGTTTGGCCTGGCCGAGGCCGGCTTAGCCACCGCCTGCATCTCCAAAGTCTTTCCGACCCGCAGCCATACCGTCGCCGCGCAGGGCGGCATCAGCGCATCGCTCGGCAACATGGGCGAAGACGACTGGCGCTGGCACATGTACGACACGGTCAAAGGTTCGGACTGGCTCGGCGACCAGGACGCGATCGAATACATGTGCAAGGAAGCACCCGACGCGGTGATCGAACTTGAGCATTACGGCGTGCCGTTCTCGCGCACCGAAGACGGCAGAATTTATCAGCGGCCATTCGGCGGCATGACGACGCGGTTCGGCGAGGGCACCGCGCAGCGCACCTGCGCCGCGGCGGACCGAACGGGCCACGCGATGCTGCACACGCTCTACCAACAGTCGTTGAAGCACGATGCGACGTTTTATATCGAGTATTTCGCGATCGATCTGATCATGGAAGACGGCGAATGCCGAGGCGTGGTCGCCATCGACATGGCCGAGGGCACGCTGCATCGGTTTCGGGCAAGGCGGGTCATCCTGGCGACCGGCGGGTACGGTCGGGCCTATTTTTCCTGTACGTCGGCGCACACATGCACCGGCGACGGCAACGCGATGGTGCAACGCGCCGGCTTGCCGCTGCAGGACATGGAATTCGTTCAGTTCCATCCGACCGGAATATACGGTGCCGGCTGCCTGATCACCGAAGGTGCACGCGGCGAGGGCGGCTACCTGACCAACTCGGCGGGCGAGCGCTTCATGGAGCGGTACGCGCCGAATGCGAAAGACCTCGCGTCGCGCGATGTCGTGAGCCGTTCGATGACGATCGAGATTCGCGAGGGGCGCGGTGTCGGCGAGCACGCGGATCACGTCCACCTGCACCTCGAACACCTCGGTCCCGGCGTCATTGACGAGCGGCTGCCGGGTATTGCCGAGTCCGCGCGAATTTTTGCCGGCACTGACGTGACCCGCGAGCCGATTCCGGTATTGCCAACCGTGCACTACAACATGGGCGGCATCCCGACGAATCGTCATGGCGAAGCATTGACGCTGGATTCGAGCGGCAGCGAGACAGTCGTGCCGGGCTTGATGGCGGTCGGTGAAGCTGCGTGTGTGTCGGTGCACGGCGCGAACCGTCTCGGATCGAACTCGCTGCTCGACCTGGTGGTGTTCGGTCGCGCTGCGGCGCATCGCTGCGCCGAGAAACTGACCGACCGCGAGCGGCAGCGACCGTTGCGTAATGATTCCGGTGAACTCGCGCTCGCGCGACTCGACAAGCTGCGCCATGCGAACGGCAGTCGGCCGACGGCCGAAATCAGGCTGGAGATGCAGCGGATCATGCAAAATCACGCGGCCGTGTTCCGGACCGGTGAAGTCCTCGACGAGGGCATCGAAATGCTGAGCCGGACCATCGAGTCCTTTGCCGACGTCGGGGTCGAGGATCGTGGCCTGATCTGGAATACCGATCTGATCGAGACGATGGAACTGGAAAACCTGCTCTCGCAGGCGTCCGTGACGATCGCATCGGCGGCGAATCGAAAAGAGAGTCGCGGTGCCCAGGCGCGCGAGGACTATCCCGACCGGGACGACGCGAACTGGATGAAGCACACGCTCGCGTGGTACCGCGACGGCGAGGTGCGCTTCGGTTATCGGCCGGTGCATCTCGAGACCTTGACGGACGAGGTCGACACGGTCCCGCCGAAGGCTCGGGTCTACTGATCCGCGCGGCACTGTTAACGAACTGGAACGATAAAGAGGCGATTACATGGCGCAATTCAGGCTGCCACCGAATTCGCGGATAGAGAAAGGGCGGACATTCGCCGCGCCCGAGGGTGCGACGAACGTGAGGAGTTTTCACGTCTACCGCTACGATCCGGATGGCGGCGAGAATCCTCGCGTCGATACCTTCGATGTCGATGTCGACAAGACGGGGCCGATGGTTCTCGACGCACTGATCAAGATCAAGAACGAGGTCGATTCGACGTTGACGTTTCGGCGTTCGTGCCGCGAAGGCATCTGCGGTTCGTGCGCGATGAATATCGACGGCATGAATACGCTGGCGTGCACACGGGCGATCGGGAGCGTCAAGGGTGACGTGAA